>DATHTL010000139.1:0-67775 GCA_035463255.1 Anaerolineales bacterium
TGGCAGCTTGATTTGCAAATGCCAACCCCAAATCGGCATGTGCGCTGGTAAAGTGCCCGGGCTCGTGATGATCGAGCCTCAGTACACCGACCAACTGATCGTGGCTAATTAGTGGTATTCCCATCCAAGAGTGGATATCTCGAAATTTGGTGAGCATATCCTTATTGGTAACATTCCGCAACAAGTTTAGCCACGGCTCATTGCTCCATATATCATCGATGATGACCGGCTGCTTTGACTCTGCCACTTTTTGATAGCCAGTTTCTTGGTGAACGGACGATCGAAATCCAAGCATGATTTCGCGAGGAACAAGACCTACGTATTCGACAACGACAAAGTCATCTCCATCCAATTCTGCAATTCCAGCGCCCGCATAATCGATCACTAGCTTAAGTTGCTCCAGTATGATCTTGAGTAGCGGCCTTAGCTCCAGGTTCGAGTTGACGATCTGGGATACTTCCAGGAACGCTTTCAATTCGCGGGTCCGTACTGCCACCCGCTGTTCAAGCAATTCATACATCGATTTCTGATCGGTGATATCTGTAAATGAGACGACAACCCCATAAGGATTGTCATTTTCTGAAGAAAACAGAGCGTGAGTGCTAATAGAAATCCATGTCAGCGTGTCGTCCGGCTTATAAACACCCATGACAACATTAGATAAAGAGGTGCCTGTATGTAGAGTCACCATTGCGGGATGCGTTTCTCCTGGGAACGGAGAACCATCTTCATGGACCGTTCTCCAGCCAGGGTCGATGGAGGTGCGGCCCAGCATCTGGTCGGCGGAAAGTCCCAGAATCCGTTCCGCCGCGGCATTGCACAGTGTGATCACGCCCTCTCCATCGTGAAAGACGATTCCTTCCTCCAGAGTCGCTATAATTGCGGCATTTCTTTGTTCACTTTCTCTAAGAGCGTTCTCCGCGACTTTCCGTTGCGCAATATCCTGAACGTTTACCACCCGGTATAAAACCCTGCCATCGTTATCTTTTATGGCCGTAATGTCGACGCTAACAGGGAAAACAGTACCATCCTTGTGCAGATGCTTGCTTTCAAAACTAATGTGACCTTTGCGATGGGCTTCCTCTATCCAGCCCGGCAGATTTGTTCTCTCCTCCGGAGCATAAATGAAATCAATGGGCTTGCCTTTCAATTCATTGATCGAGTATCCATACATCCTAGCAAAGGCAGGATTCATAACCTCCAGCGTATTCGCATTTGCCCGGTTCATGACAACACCCCATTCGGCGTGCTCAAAGGCTTCAATCCATCGCGAGAATTCATCCCCGGCGAGAGTATCATCGAACGATAACAAAGGAGACCATCCTGTCTTGTTTATGATTGACCGGGTGGAAACATGACCAGACCGGTTCGCAAGGCGTATATAACAGCCTGGGTTCTGCTGGTTACTCCTAACTTGGAGAGAATGCTACTGACGTGTGTTTTGACGGTTTTATCCCCGATATTTAGATCTCGCGCAATGTCCTTGTTCGAGCAACCTAATGCCAACATTCGAAGAACATCTCTTTCCCGGTCAGTGAGGGGCTCAATTACGTCTGGAAGATCAATTTCCCGCAACAGTCGTTCCGCCACCTGGGGCGAAAGCTGGACCTGTCCCGCATCGGCAGATTTCACTGCAGAGATCAATTTATCTGCTTTTGTATCCTTTAACAAGTATCCAATGGCCCCCGCTCGGATTGCCCCAAAAATGGATCCATCATCCAGGACGCTGGTTAAAGCGATTACTTCCACATCCGGATACTGACGTCGAATCCTGGACGTGGCTGTTATGCCATCCATGCCTGGCATGATCAAATCCATCAGGACGATATCCGGCTGAAGCTCGCCAGCCAATCGGACTGCATCCTCCCCATTCTCCGCCTCTCCGACAACTTTAAAGTCGGCGTCTGTCTCAAGGAACATCCGTAATCCCTGGCGCACGACTGCATGATCATCTGCGATCAAGATGCAAATGCTCATAACGACCCTCCCGGTTATTCCTATTATAGTCCTTACTGGCTGACTATTCTTAGACTTAAGTCTGAGATGAATCTCTGCCAATTGCCTGATGACTTGGCTAATAACAATTCATAAAATAGAAGTGATGATAACAGTTCTACTTGCCGAAGAGAAACAAATCGTTCGCCGTGGTATCCGAATGCGCCTCGCTCTGGAAAGCGACATTGCGATCGTCGCCGAAACAGAAGATGGCTGGGGTGCACTGCAGCTTGTGAGAGAACACAGCCCGCAGGTCGTCGTAACCGGCATTCGTCTCTCCGGGCTGGACGGCTTTCAGTTAACGGAACGATTGAGCCGGAAGATCCCCGATTGTACAGTCGTGATTCTCAGTCTGTATGATGACCTTCAAACTCAAAAAAGGGCATCGCAGGCCGGGGCGTCCTTTGTTGTCAGCAAACTGGAATCAGACGACAAACTGATTGCAGCGATCCGCTCGACATCCACCAAGACTTGACTCGTAATTACGGAGATCCTATGAATTCGAGAAACCCATCCAGACTGCCTGTTGTAGCATTGCTCCTTGTTTACTTAAAACAAGTCTGCTTTCTGGAAAAGTAAATGCGCAGGTGGAATGTAATCAGATTTGTCCCCTCAATCAACACATTTTTCCATCATGGCTTTCTGTGTAATGTATACCTAATCCTTACCTATAAGATTTTGGAATCAAATTAGCTTACGTTTCTTTGAAAACAGGGCAAAATCGGAGATCAAAGATGATTCGATTCTAAGATCAAGCGAGTTAAAATCGCTTGGTATTATCTCAGATGCTATGCTAGGGGAAAATCGTCAAGCAATGCTGCCAATTATGACGGGGTTGTTCCTTTTTTCGAGAGATTTTGACCCCCAACTGAGTTCATCCCCATCGTTGTAGACCCATCAGTGATTGCATTCTTCAGCCTGGTTCTCTGTGTAAGGTATACCACAGCTTTACAAGTTCGATCTAAAAAGAAAAATAGCCTGTTTTTTGTTGAAAACAGGCTATTTTTTTTCAAGAACGGGGCATTTTTGTGGGCCCAGAAGGATTCGAACCTTCGACCAAGCGATTATGAGTCGCCTGCGCTAACCGCTGCGCCATGGGCCCAGGTTTTGCTTAAGGAGAAAAGTCACAGGTTTAAGGTTCTGATCAAACTTTCTTAAACCTGAAACCTGCGACTTTCAACTTCGGCTGAGCGGGAGACGGGATTCGAACCCGCGGATATCAGCTTGGAAGGCTGACGCCTTACCACTTGGCGACTCCCGCGTGCGGACAAAATTTTACCACAATCAAGGCTATCGTCATTGCGAGACCCTCGGTCGAAGTAATCTCCGATTTCACAGGGACATTACAGTCCGTTTGCCTGTTCTGATTTGATTTCATTCAGCCGCTCGAGCAGCCGGCGGACATAGCCTTTTTCGATCATTGCCCCCCAGTGACCGTCAGAGAAGCGCTCGCCGCGTACACAGAATGTCAGCATGCTCTTGATCTGAGGTAGAGACGCAGCTTTGACCACCTGTTCATCTTTCAGCATTTGATAGGCTTGCTCGGGATTGTATTCATAATCGAGCCAGCCATCGCTGGATACATGACCGAAGAATTCTTCGACAAGCGGATCGTACTTAGGGTAAGGAAGTGAATAGGAACCATCCTTGTTTTTTCCGCCGCCCTCCCAGGTGACAATGGGCGAGAAGCCTGCTGCATAGAGGCGCGGCAGGAAGGCTGTCAACGCTTCGATTTCCTGCAGGGCGGGAAGGCGAGTTGGTTTCATAAGAGATGGAGTGAACTGAGCAGATTGCGTTATCGCCGCGCTTCATTCGCGAAGCACTCAGTGTGAGGTCATCGTTGATACGGATACCAGTAGGATTTATCCTCCAGATGAAAATCCCAGTGGACGTGCTTGGTTTCGCGGAACTCGTCGAGGCCCTCGATGCCGAGCTCGCGCGCGCCGCCGGAATATTTCATCCCGCCAAACGGACCGGCGTAATTATCGGTCAGCGGGTCGTTGATCCAGATCGTCCCGGCTTTGACATCTTCGAAGAAGGTCTTGATCTTCCGCGGATCTTCGGAAAGCAGGACCGCGCCCAGGCCGTATGGAGAATCGTTCACCAGGTCGATCGCTTCCTCAAACGACGTGTATTCCATCAACGGCACGGCGGGACCGAACGTCTCCTCGCGCATGATCAGCATGGAATGATCCACGCCAGTCAGTACGGTCGGCTCGTAGAACCAGCCTCTGGCAAAATCCTTCGGGCGCTTTCCACCGGTCAGGATCTGAGCGCCGCGGGTACGCGCCTCCTCCACATGCGATTCGATCTTGGCGCGATAGGAATCGCCGATCATCGGGCCTACGTCTGTGGCAGGCTCCAAGCCCGAGCCTAAGCGCAGGGACTTTACATGCTCGACGATCGCCTCGGTAAATCGCTTTGCTTTGGGTTTCGGAATATAGACGCGCTCCGTGCTGGTGCATACCTGTCCTGTGTTAAGCAGTGCGGCGTATGCCACAGCTTTAGCGGCAAGCTCCGGGTCGGCATCTTCAGCGATCACCGTGGCATCTTTGCCGCCCAGCTCGAGGTGCAGCTTCTTCATCATCGGCGCGGCATGAGCGGCGATCCGTTGGCCGGTGGCCAGGCTCCCCGTAAAGGCAATCACAGGGACGTCAGGATGCTTCACTAGTGGCTCACCCGCCTCTGCGCCAAACCCTGTGACGACATTGAGCACGCCTACGGGCAGATCGTCGAAGCAGTGTTCCGCCATGTATAAAGCCGTCAGCGGTGTCATCTCGCTGGGCTTGATGACCACGGTATTCCCTGCCGCAAGCGCAGGTGCAACCTTCCAGGCCATGAGCAGCAACGGATAATTCCACGGCACGATGCAGCCCACCACGCCATAGGGCTCTTTCAAGATAAAGTTAAATTGTGAAGCTTCCCCCGGAGGGATTACCCGACCACGGTCATGTCGTCCCAGCTCGGCATAATAATCAAAGGTGTTGGCGACCCATTCCAGCTCTTCCTCATTTTCGGAGATCGGTTTGCCTTCTTCCAGAGTCAGCAGCCGAACAATCTCATCTTTATGACTCCTGACGTTCGTAGCAATCTCATGCAATAGACTCGTCCGCTCGTTGGCGCCCAACTTCCGCCAGGGCTGGAACGCCATCTTACCGGAACGGACGGCTGCATCCACATCCTCAGCTGTCCCACGCGGGACCGTATCGAGCACTTCCTCCGTCGCGGGATTTGTGACTTCGATCTCTTCACTGGCACTGCCTTTTGTAAATTCACCGTTAATGTACATGAGTCTCATAATGCACCTCTATGCGGATTTTACATCAATCTTTTGCAACAAAAACACACTTAGAAGCATACAGACCGCCCCGAAGACGAATAATCCTTTATAGCCAACCCATAGGCCGGGCCAGGCGGCATTCAACCCATCCAGGGCGGGACCTTCGAGCCGCGCGATAGCAGCAGAACCGGCCGTAGCCAGATTGGTCAGCCCGAGATATTTGCCCGCTTCTTCGCCCGGGGCGAGCACGTTGGCCAGCGCCCAGTTGGAGGTGAGAAAGAGTCCGATCCCCGCACCGAGCACACTGCCAAAGATGAGCAATCCACGCATGTCTGTGGCAAACAGCATCAGAAACATCCCGAGGGCGGCGATCAACGTGCCGATCGCGAGGATGCGCTTTGCGCCATATTTGTCCGTTAGCCAGCCTCCGATGAGGACAAGGACGACCAGGGTAATTGTTAATGCTGCTAATAAATCACCGGTTTGTTTGGGAGGATCCGGGACGCGCAGCACATCCTGTAAATAGTATTGGGCAAACGTCTGCACGCCGTAAATGCCGATCAAAAATAACAAACGTTCTCCGATCAGCCACCAGTAAGAGGAATTCTCAGCAAAATTGATGCGGAATTGAGTGAGCAGGGACTTCCAGTCTGTGCGCACATTGCGGTGCGTTGATGCTTCTCGCACACCGATGAAAGTAATTGCCGCAGAAACCGCCAGCAGCCCCATTACAACTAACATGATGCGGGTGGGATCTCTGGTCACGGGATCCAGCAGGCGTCCCGCGAGCAGCGAGGCGATGATCAGCGACAACATATCCATGAAGGTCTTCAACGAGGAAGCGACTCCTAATTGCGTCGGTGGGACACGGTCCGGCAGCAGGCCCTGCATGGGGCCGTGCGCGATGTTCGAGCTGAACTGCAAACCAACGTAACCGATGAACAGCCACGTCAGCCCACCTGCCCAGGCTAGAATGGAGAGGAAGACAAAATCAAACAATGTCCCCAGGATTGCCAGCGGACGTCTGCGCCCGAAGCGCGATGTCCAACTATCGGAAAGCGCGCCGGTGATCGGCTGAACGAACATGGCAATGATCAGGCCGACAAACGTGAGCAATCCGAGGTACGTATTCTTTTTGGCATCCGGGACGTAGTTGAGCAGAACGGCCGGTAACAGGATAGGATGGATCACACTCCACATGAACGAAAGTCCGACCCAGTAGGCGTTCAGGACCAGAAGCTGCACAACACTTAGTTTCTTCAAGCGAATTCTCCTCGCAGGTGAGATGGCAATAAGCAGGCAATCTTTTCCATGATGATGCGCGCGGCTCGCTCATCTTTTTCATCAGACGATAATTCCCCTGGAACCTTTAATTCATACCGCTCACCAAAATGGATGTGAAATTTTCCATCTGCTTCATAGGCGCCCACAGGGATGAGCTTCAAACCGGCCCGGGCGAGTAACAGCGCGAATCTTCCCGCACCGGCAGGAGGTCGCGTCAGAACGCCTTCCGGCGGATCATACCCCTCCGGCGCGAGCCCGATGATGGGATCCTTCGCACGCTTTACATACCTCAATACGGCCCGGACAGCTGCGGCGCGCGCTTCCATATCTCCCGGACGCGGCGGCATGGGTGGCATGTTTGTAAAACCGTAAACATAAGCAGTGCGGCTCAACAGGATACGAGAACCGATCGCCCCTAACGTCCGATACCATTTGCCCGAATTCGTCCATTCAGCCGTCATGATCCAATGCATCTGTTCCGGAACGACCCCGGCGATGGCAAGCGTAAGCCACTGTGCACCGAATCCCAGGCGATAGTAATGATTCACGGTAAGAACACAGGGTCCGTGCTGCGGGATATTCTCTTTGCCTAACACCCACATGGGTGGACGCAAGTGTTCAATACAGGCTTTGGCATCCTGATGAAAATCGCGACGACGCAAAAGAACGATGTCGCGTGCAACTTTTGCAAATAAGCCTCGTGGATAGGAATACTTCGGTATATTCATAAACGAAATCCCGCAGGTTTCGATGAATGTTCTATCAATGAACCTGCGGGATGATTTTATTGTAAAGCAACCCCAGTTAGTCTGTGGAATGGTCTTTCGGAGACTGTGACTCTTCAATCAACTCGGGCGGCGTCGCCGCGCCACAGGCAGGACAGGCATAGTTCTGCTCGGCAGGCACATAAGAACGCCCACAATAGGGACAATCGATTGCCCGAGGTGCAACTGGCACTTCCACTTCCTTTACAACCTCGCGCGTCACTTCGCGCGTGTGCGTCCGGCCAGGTCCGCCCAACACGACCAGCGGCCCAAGATCGGGCAAATCCACGCGACCCGACGAAGAGGGAACGTTCCTCGCCTCCACCTTGGTCTTGCCAGACGATTTCTTCTTCGAGGAAGATTCTGGAAGTCCCTTTCCCGAGCCAAGCACGAAGAACAGCACGGCCACGATCACAACGGCGGCAACCGTTAGAAACACGATGATGACTGTCAACCGTATCGCTCGCGGGATGTTATAGAGCTCATAGCCATAACTGAACAGAAACACCCCGCCCACATAGAACGGAGCCAGCAAGGCGATCAAAAGTAGGCCGGTGTTTTGAGGCAGTTCACCTTCAAACCATGTTAAATAGGCCACCAGGACGATGACCGCCAGCGCAGCCAGCGCCACCAATCCACCGGGGATCAGGATATGCAAGGGCTTGCCAGGCAAAGCCTCATTGTGGTCATAATTGATCACTTCCTGGGTCTTTGCGCTAACTTCTCTGGCTCGATACTGTGATTGGGGCATGATTTTCCTCTGCGCTTCGTTGGTCGAGACGCAAGCGTCGAAACCAACAGTTTACTGGGCTATTCTCGTAACGAAAGTTGCCTGACTTACCAGTGGTTTCGACACCTGCACTTGCATGCGGGTACAAGTGTACGCCCTCGGCGAACACTCAGGGCTACTCAACCGCCGGCTTAATCTATCTACGCATCTACCAGGCAAACGCCTCAGGCGATTCGCCTTTGGGGCCGGGCCATATTTCATTCAGCCGGTCCATTTGTTCCTTGTTGAATTTTATCTCAATGGCCCGCAAACTTTCGGTCAGCTGATCCATCTTGCGCGGACCGACGATCGGGGCAGTCACGACCGGGTTAGCCAGTAGCCAGGCCAGAGCCACATTGGCAGGGATCTCGCCCATTTCCTTACAGAACTCCTCATACTGGCTGATCTGGGCAGCATATTTCTCCATCTCCTTTGAGACGCCTTCTTCGCCGCGCCGCCCCGCGGACTCCTTGCCGCGTGCGCCGGCCAGCAGGCCGCTCGCCAGGGGACTCCAGGGGATTACGCCCAGGCCATACTCGCGACAGGCTGGGATCACGTCCATTTCAGCGGTGCGGACCTTCAGATTATAGAGGCACTGCTCGCTAACCAGTCCCATAAAGTGACGAGACTTTGCGAGCTCATTGGCCCGGGCAATATGCCAGCCCGCAAAGTTGGACGAGCCCACATACAAAACCTTGCCCTGCTGCACGAGCACTTCCATGGCCTGCCAGACCTCCTCCCAGGGCGTATTCCGGTCGATGTGATGCATCTGGTAGAGATCGATATAGTCCGTTTGGAGGCGCTTGAGGGAACCCTCCACTGCGTGGCGGATGCTCAAGGCGGAGAGACGCGATTGATTTGGCCAATCCCCCATGGTGCCATAGACCTTTGTCGCGAGCACCGTTTTTTCCCGCCTTCCGCCGCCCTGCGCAAACCAACGGCCGACAATTTGCTCGGTCCAGCCCTCCCCTTTTTTCCAGCCATAGGTATTGGCGGTATCGAAGAAATTGATGCCAAGCTCGTGTGCCTTATCCATGATGGCAAATGAATCTTCCTCAGTCGTCTTCGGGCCGAAGTTCATTGTCCCTAGACACAACCGGGACACTTTCAATCCCGTGCGGCCAAGTTGAGTGTATTCCATCCTTCCTCCAAAGAATTGATATATTAACTAATCCCCACACCACTAATGATTGAACACAAAATCAATTGTTCAAATCTTCTGCCGTGTCGTCCATTTGTTTTAAGATCAATGGCACCTGTCCCTCGGTGAGATCGGGGTGTCGGATTGTATCGAACATATCGCGAAAACCATCGGTGAGCATAACCCGCACAACCCGCCACGAAGCCAGTTGAGGAGTGATTTGCCCTTCCGGAAGCAGTCGTACAGCCTCGGCCCATTGTGGGTGAGTTGCCGAATAATCGGCAAGCAATTGCATAGTCGAGTCTCGCACCGGGAAGAGCCCTGTGCTTTGAACCCAGCGCGCCTGGTTCTCGGCAGAGAGCATCCAGCGTATGAAGAGCCAGGAGGCTAGTTGGGTCACATCATCTGACTGGAGCATGATGAACGATGAACCATACACGATCAGTGCATCGCGTTCGTCGCCGGGGAACTTCAGTACCGTCCACTCATCGGAATTGCTCGCGGCAGAAAAGGCGCGCGTTTGATCGGGCAGATCTTCCAGGCTCGCGGTGATGAACAAAGCCTGGCGCGCGGCGAAGCGCTCTGGCACAGAAAGGTCTGGCGAGGCAACCCAGGCGCAGTTCTTCTGCTGCAATATCTTCACGAACCGGAACGCCGCGATATTTCCGGGTGTCAGGAAGCGATAGCCGTCCTCCTCCTGCACGCCACCGCCGAACGCGATCATCCACGAGAGCGGAGTCATAGCATGGGTATCGATCAGCCAGCCGCCCAGCGCGTCGTTGTTCGAATCCGCATCTGCACCCAGTGCCTCATGCGCGACACAGGCTTGCTGCTCAAACTCGACCGAGGTCGCGGGCGGGGAGTCAAAACCAAGCTCGCGCGCCCAGCTTTGATTATAGAGCAGGAAGCGGGCCGTCCGTTGCGCGGGAACTGCAAGGCGTTTGCCGTCCACCTCATCCTGGTTCCAGATCACGGTCGGGAATTCAGAAATTTCAAACGGATTCCAGCCATACTCCGGATCGCTCACGTATGGCTTTAGGTCCACAATATGATCCTGCCACTCCAGGGCGTGCTCGGGGAACGCGATCACGACCTGTGGATAGCTCGATGCCTCGATCGCTGCCTCTGTTTGCAAAAATAACTCACCGTAATTTCCCATGCTCTCGCCCGAGACGACGATGCCCCACTCATTCTTGGTGTTGAATTCCGCCACCTGTGACTCAAAGAGGCTTGCCTCCGCGCCAAACCATGGATGCCAGACGGTCACCTGCGCGCCGCGCAACGCCTCTTTGTCCACCTTCAAGCTGCTCACCGCCGGAACAGGTGTATTCGTCGCCGACGCAACCTCCGTTGCGCTTGGACGCGGAGTCTGCGTGCTGGCCGCCGGAGACACGACAGGCGCACAGGCGGACAGGAGGAACAGGGCTGAAGAGATGGCGATGCAAACGTTGCTGATCAACGACATTAGTAGGTTACCATCGGGATGGGAGTAAAGAGCAAGACGAAGAGAATAAGCATAAAGAAGCCAAGAGCGCGGCGCCCGCCATCCAGGGGCGTAATGTCGTCCAGTGGCTGCGTGCGCACGTTGCCTAACCAGAACAGAATGAAGACCCACAAAAGCCAGCTATAGTTAACCGCGCCGAGGGAAAACGTCAGCAGCGAGGGCAGAAAACTAAAGGCAACCAGCACGGCAAGAGCGACAGGGAATATTTTGCGGGCCTTCTCACCAAATAAGCCATAAGCGACATGGCCACCATCCAGAGTCCCAACCGGGATCAGGTTCAATGCGGTCACGAGCAATCCTGCCCAGCCTGCCAAGGCCACCGGGTCAAGCTGCACATCCAACCCATTGAAGGGAACAGGCTGGCCGGTGAAGAAATAGCGCAGCCAGTACATGGCCGGGGTCAAGCCGTCCATCGTGACCGGTTCGGGCAACAATCTTCCAAACACCACATACTTGGAAAATAAATAAAACAATGAGTTGCCCTCCAGGAAGCCAGCCGTGCCCGGAGCGGCATGCCCGATCGGGCCCAAGTTTGAAATCGAAAGCCCTATGAAGAGCACAGGGACAGCGATCACCAATCCCGCCAGTGGACCGGCAACACCCACGTCGAACAGCACGCGCTTATTTTTTGGAATGCCGCGCATCATAATGAAGGCGCCCAGCGTTCCTAACGGGCTGATCAATGGCGCAGGCAAAAAGAACGGCAGTGTGGCAGGCACGTTGTAATAACGGCACATGATGTAATGTCCCATTTCGTGGGCGAGCAGAATACCCATCATACTCAGCGCAAACGGCCAGCCCGTCCAGATATTTCGGAGCAGAAGTTGGACAATGGATGAATCATTGGCCGCAACGGCTTCAGGCGGAATATCCACGCCCATCAGCATCATGCTAAATACGGTGAGAATGAAGAGGATGATATTGATCAGCAGCCGAGAGGTAATCCTGGGGATGGGCAGGCTGGTTACCAGGTAAATGAGCTGTTTGTTTCCCTGCTCTTTTCGAAAGAGTGGCGTGATGTTGTATGGACGCAAAGCATCCGCCAGTTGATCATAGGCGGCGGCCGTATCCTCATTCAACAAATAGCCGCGATAACGAGCAATCCATTCCTTTGGATTCCCCACAGTGACATCTTCATAGCGAAAGATTCGGGATACCTGACTGTTAAGAAAATCGATCTCAGGTAAGGTCATAAGTCTCCTAGATGGGACCATAGACCGTAGACGGTGGACAATGGTCTATTGTCCACCGTCTACGGTCGAGAAGAGGCGAGAGTGGATGGGAGTCGAACCCACCGCGGCCCGCAACGCGACCCGCCACAGGTTTTGAAGACCAGGAAGCCCACCGGGACCTAACCACTCCCATATGCACAATGGATGCAAGGATAATCGAAGCTAGAAGGGATTGCAAGAGAGTATCAAGCAGCCTCTGAAAGGTTTTCCCGCCCTATCTGATTGCGTGATGAGGAGATTATCCCTCATGGATGTCTCCGTCATCGAGCAGGTGCGTCACATTACGGCCGCTGTGCTTGGCACAGTAAAGCGCCTGGTCGGCCCGCCCAAGCAAGAGATCCAGTTCACTGCCGGCATCTGCCACCCCAGACATTAGGTCGGTCACCCCGATGCTGAGCGTCACCGAGACCAGGCCATTGCTGGTTTCGATCTGCAGGTCACGAATACCACAACGGATGCCCTCACCCACTTCATACGCTCTGCTGGCCATGGTTTCGGGCAGCAGAACAACAAACTCCTCGCCCCCATAGCGACCGATGATATCGTTCTCGCGCAGCATGGACTGGATCGAGCTTGCAACGGTGATTAGAACCCTGTCGCCATTCAAGTGGCCGTGCTGGTCATTGATCCGTTTAAAATGGTCCACGTCGATCATCAAGACCGACACCGGCTGCCCGTTGAGCTTGGCTCGCTCGATTTCCAGCTTGGCCAGGTTATAGAACTGGCGCCGGTTATACAGATTGGTAAGCGGGTCGAACATGGCCATGTTGTGCAGCAGACTCTCCATCCGCTTGCGTTCCTCGATTTCACGTTGGAGCTCAAGGTTATGCAACCGGTAGATTTCTGCATCGCGGATCGCGCTCTCTGATTGATGTGTTACCTTGAGGATAGCCAGCCGCCGTGACGTCTCTTCCCCGGTGGTGATCGCTTTCAACCGGTGGAACTGCTTATAGTGCTTTAGCGCGGCGAGCAAATCATTCTGACGCTCGGCAACCTCCGACAGGAGCTGGTGGCATTGGGCCTGGCTATCCGCCATTTCCTTTGCCTCAGCCATCTTCAAGGCTGCACGCAAACTGGCCTCTGCCTCATCCAGGCGGTTCCCGGCCAAATACAACCTGCCTAATACAATCTGTTGGTAAATACTGACTAGTTGGTTTCCAGTCTCACTGCTCGCTTCCAGGCCGATACGGATGTATTCTTCTGCCCGATGGTAATCACCCTTCTCGATCAGAATGTCGCCAACCGTACCGGCAAAGATAACAACCTCGGCTTGCATCTCTGTCTGCCGGGCCAATTGAAGGCTTTCCAGGCTGGCTTGCAGCGCTTCGTCGAGTTGACCGACTTCGAGCAATGTACAAGCCATATTGTTGAGTGTACGGGCCTGCCCCTCTGCATCGCCAACCTCACGAAAGATAGCAACCGACTGGTTATGCATGGCGATGGAACTTTCGGCATCACCGGAGGCTCCATCGCTGCTGGCAACAGCATCCAATGCCCAGGCTTCACGGTGCAGATCCCCTAGCTCACGGGCCAGGTTCAACGCCTTGATCCCATAGTCGAGTGCAGCGGGATAGTTCCCCAAATAGATATGGATCCAGGCCATCGCGATCCACACATCGCTCAGCGCCGGAACGGGTGGTAGATCCTTCAGGAGGGATAATGCTTCAATACACTGCGAAATGGCCTGGTCGGGTTTGCCACAATCGGCGTTGACAATTGCCATGGTCGCGAGGCTGGCCGCTTGCCCCAGACGATAGGGAACAAGTTCAAACTCTCCGGTACTGGCCAGCGCGATAGCCTGGGTGCACAATTCATAAGAACGCTCTTTTTGCCCAATCCGTAATTTCCAGGCCAGATGGTTGAGGTCATCGATTTCCCTCTGTGCCGCGAGTATTTGCAGCGACAACTTCTCAATCTGCTGGAACCGGGAGAATACTTGACTCATGACCATCTTCTTTCTACCTGTACAGGGATTTAAACTACCTACGCTAAGGAGCCAACAGTTGTAGCATTAAGGTCGAATGAAACCTGGCCTTGGGATACGGTCGGATGTGAAAAATGCACCGCATGGAAAGCTCCCATTTGTAAAAAGGATTGTATAACTTTGGGGAAGGAATTGTCCTTTCAATGTATTTACAGGTTAAATAGTTATAGCCGCACCGATACGCCCCATGAACGATCAGCCCCCACCACTGGGCAGTTTAATTGTCAGTCAGATTCCGAGCCACATGTGACGCGTAGACGCGAAAAATTCCCCACCGTTATGCTGGTCCATTGTCTGCTTCTGGAATTCAAAATACCAGAATCACCCACCACAGATAGGTCAAGATCAATACCCCAAAAAGACCTATGGCCTGCCGCTCTCGTCCGCTTGCCTGTAGGTAACTAACACGCCAGTATTTGACTTTTCGCTTAAGTTTTTCTTCTATTCGTTTCATGGCATTGGTCTACACATATAACTAAAAACATGATATTGCGTACCTTCATACTATGAATACTAAGACGCAAACTATGGGCAAATGTTACAAAACAGTGAGACAGGAGGCAATGGGGAACCCTCCGACTTTTCAGTAGGGAGAAAAACTCTGTAGGTGGGGATTTCATCAATTGGAGCGAGAAAATTTGCACTCACCTTGGTCCCACGGGCCAAAAAGAAAATAAAAGAGACTCACTGAGTGAGCCTCTCTTTTAGCAGGGCGAGAGAATTTGTGCCCGGGCATACGATCTTGGCGCTATAGCGCCCCGCCGTACCGGAAAACACCGCCGCTCCAGCCGGATAAACCGGGTAGGTAAGCGCGCATAATGTAAGCCGATGATATACTGCGTACGTTTTTTAAAGTTTCTTCTTGCTTGATCGGACTGCGCTGCTTTCTTCTTCGCCCGTATCCCAACCATTCCACCAAATGGCTGCAAATGCCAGATTATGTGCTGCATAAGGGTTGTAACCACGGCGCTGACCTTCCGTGAAGGCCTGTTTTCCCTCCGCATATATAACTGCTTTTTTTGCGGCGGGGATAGTGGCGATTTTATATTTATGCAGGATTATTCCTTAGGTCGGGCGCCAATGACGGGGTTGGTAGAGTAGGGTCCACACAAAAAATTAACCTGCTGAAAAAACGGCTGCTACTGCCCATCAAAGAAGCAACGCAGTATCAAGGTCTCACAGCAATCGTTGTCTAATTCTTACAACATGTTTCACTTTTTCTGCAACAACTCTCTCATTAATGCTTGTTGGCACTCCGCATACGTAAAATTAATTCGCACCGGACGCATACACGAAGCTCTTAGTAGGACCTAAACAAAAAGACTCCATTTCTGGAGTCTTTTCCTGTCGGGGCGAGAGGATTTGAACCTCCGACCTCTTGCACCCCATGCAAGCGCGCTAGCCGGGCTGCGCCACGCCCCGATGTTTTTGTGCCCTACCCCGATCGGCAGACCAACATTATAGTCGCGTTTGAATATTCCTGCAACCGAATGACATTCACTCCTGATTATGCTACAATACATAAAATCAGCTGGTATTCTCACCACCTGGAGTTTCTATGCCTGAGATGATTGAAGTGCAAATTGACAGCGTCCGTGTGCATCTGATGACGCCACAACGTCTCGTCGTTTTAAAACAACTTGGTTCTGAGCGCTATCTTCCGATCTGGGTTGGCCCGTACGAAGCCGAAGCGATTACTGTTGCCCTTCAGGAAGTGGAAATGATCCGCCCTCTGACGCACGATCTGCTGAAAAATGTGTTTGGTGCATTCAATGCCCGCATCAAGCGGATCGAGATCGTCAAACTGCAGAATGAGATTTTTTATGGCAACATCGTCGCGGAAGTGGATGGAAGAGAAGTCAATGTAGACTCGCGCCCCTCGGATGCGATCGCCCTGTCGGTGCGCGCGCACGTGCCCATCCTGGTCCACTACACCGTCATGGACGAAGCCGGCATTGTGCCCGAGCAGGATATCCCCGAAGGCGAGGAAACGCCCGAGAAAAGCGAACCCGCTCCGTTATCGGAAGAAAGCACCGAACGTCTGTCTGTCTTTGAAGATTTTCTTGAAAAGCTAGAATTTGATAAACCTGATGATAAGAATGATGACGATGATGACCCCTCGGGGTCGGATAAACCGAAAAAGCCAAAGAAATGACCGATTACCTGCCAACTGAAAACACCTCCGCCCCCGCAACGCAAACCGCAGTCCCTCATAGCCGAGAAGCTGAAGAAGCCGTCGTTGGGGCGGTATTTATTAATCCCGAAGTCTATTATGACGTTGCCCAGTTCCTGATCGCGGACGATTTTTATATCCACCGCCACAGGTGGATCTGGGAGGCCTTCACCAGCCTGCACGAACAACGCATCCCGATTGACCTGTTGACGGTTTCCGATGAATTGGACCGCCGCGGCCAGTTGGGCGAAATTGGCGGCCCCGCCTACCTGACGTCACTTGTTAACCAGGTGCCGTCGTCGCTCAATGCCGAGTCATACGGGCGGATTGTGGAGGGATATTCCATCCGCCGCAAGATGATCAATGCCGCGAACCAGATCGCGTCGGTGGCTTACAACGAGCGGACGAACGTGGACGATGTGATGGATGAGGCCGAGAAAGCCGTGTTCAACGTCAGCGAGCGGCGCCTCAAGCATGACCTCGAGCCGATCTCGTCCGTATTGAGCGAGTACTACGACCGTATCGATGACCTGGCCAAACGCCCCGATGAATTTTTTGGCGTGCCGACTGGCTTCATCGACCTCGACAAAATGCTGACCGGCCTGCAGCCCTCCGACCTGTTGATCATCGCCGGCCGCCCGGGGCAGGGCAAGACCGGCTTCCTGCTTTCGATTGCCAAGGCCGCCGGGTTGACACATAAGAAGCATGTAGCGATCTTCTCATTGGAAATGTCCAATGAGCAGGTCGTGCAAAGGTTGATCGCCCAGGAAACCGGGATCGACTCGCAGCGCTTGCGCACCGGCAAGCTTCATGACAACGAATGGCCATTGTTCACTCATGCCATCGAAGTCTTCGGCGATACCCACATCTATCTTGACGATACGCCTGCGATCACACCCTTGCAGTTGCGCACCAAATGCCGCCGCCTGCACATGGAATTTGGCCTGGACCTGGTCATTATCGATTACCTCCAGCTGATGGGCGGGGATACTCGTAATGACAACCGCGTGCAGGAAGTTTCCTACATTTCAAGAAATTTGAAGATCCTGGCCCGTGAGTTGAACGTACCGGTCCTGGCTGCCGCTCAATTGTCACGTGCCGTCGAACAGCGCTCCGACAAACGTCCAGTGCTCTCCGATTTGAGAGAGTCGGGATCACTGGAGCAGGACGCCGATATCGTCATGTTCATCTACCGCCCGGACCAGTATGAAAAAGATACCGTTAAACAGAACGTTGCAGAGATCATCATTGCCAAACATCGTAATGGTCCTGTGGGAAGCGTAGAGCTGGTCTTCCGCAATGAGCTGGCCAAGTTCGAGAACGCTGCAACGAGGGTATTTAGACCGAACGAATAATCGTAGGGATGAGCAGCTGGCCATCCCTACATAAAACCCATGAAAACATTCCAGGGATTCACCGACTCAGAAACATTTACCCAACTGCCTGATACATTTTTCCATCAATTGTTGAATCAAATTGATGAGGCGGCTGAGTTGAAAGTTACTTTGTATTTACTCTGGCGCGTGGAACACATGGATGGTCCCTTTCGCGCCCTGCGTGAAATCGATTTCGATGCGAAAGACTTGAGGCTGTCTGCGGAAGAGATCCGCGCAGGGATAGAAAACGCGGTAAAGCGCAGGACCATGCTGAGAGCGGAGCATAAAGCGGAAGTATTCTATTTCCTGAACTCTCCGCGTGGGCGCGCAGCTGCAAATGCATTTTTGCATGGTGAATATAAATCTACAGGCATTCCCGCTGTTCCATTGGAACGACCAAACATTTTCAGACTTTATGAAGAAAACATTGGTCCGCTCACGCCGTTGATCGCGGACGCATTGAAGGATGCAGAAGAAACCTATTCAGCAGAATGGATCTCTGAGACGATTGAATTAGCTGTGAAACACAATAAGCGCAGCTGGAAATATTGTGAAGCCATTCTGAAGCGTTGGAAGGAAGAAGGACGTGGCGAAAAGCAAGATAGACGAGACACTGAAAAAGATCGCGACAAATACATCAGGGGCGAATACGCCGATTACATCGAGTAGTGGCGGACAGCCATCCGCTTCTACTGGTCTTGGCGACCCGAACTGCCCGCATTGCGGCGGAGTCGGGTATTTGCGCGCCGATGTTCCGGTGGGACACCCCCGCTTCGGGCGGCTTGAGATCTGTATCTGCCGCCAGCGCGACGTCAGCCAGCAGGTACGCGAGCATTTATATTCACTCAGCCACCTCGATGAGTTAAAAGAGCTGACGTTCAAGACATTTCAGCCGCGAGGAAAGGTTGGTTTGGGTGAGAAGCAGGCCAATTCACTGGAGATGGCATTCAACCAGGCAAATCATTATGCAAGGAACTTAAGTGGTTGGCTGCTTTTGCAGGGCGGCTACGGTTGTGGGAAAACACATCTTGCCGCGGCGATCGCGAATTTTGCCGTCGGGATGGGCGTGCCAACGCTATTCTTAACCGTGCCAGACCTGTTGGATATGTTGCGTTTTTCATACGACAGTGAAGACACAACTTTCGAAGATCGCTTTAATGAAATCCGCAACGCCTCCCTGCTTGTGCTGGACGATTTTGGAACGCAAAACGCAACAGGCTGGGCACAGGAGAAGCTGTTCCAGATCATCAATTACAGGTACATCAACAAACTGCCACTGGTAGTGACCACTAATCTCAGCCTGGATGAAATCGAGCCACGCTTCCGATCGCGGCTCTCGGACCGCGAGCTTGTTAGCGAAGTGCGCATCAACGCTCCCGATTATCGCCGCCCGCTGGACGATACTGGGCACCCCGAGCTTTCCTCGCTTTCGTTGATGACAAGAAAAACCTTTGGCTCCTTTGAGGATCGCACAAGCGAAGGACTCCAGCCGGATGAAATCAAGTCCATGCAAAAAGCATTGAAAGCCGCGCACGCCTTTGCAGAAAAGCCCAAAGGCTGGCTGGTCTTTATGGGCGGTTATGGCTCCGGGAAGACTCATCTGGCCGCGGCAATCGCCAACTATCGTGCCGGGCTTGGCGATCCTCCGCTCTTCATCATGGTCCCCGATCTGCTCGATCACCTGCGGGCTACCTTTAGCCCCAACAGCAGTGTTGCTTTTGACCGCCGCTTCGATGAGATTCGCATGGCTCCCCTGCTCATTCTGGATGATCTGGGCACGCAGTCGATGACACCGTGGGTGCGTGAGAAGCTCTATCAACTCTTTAACTACCGTTACAATGCAGAACTTCCTACCGTAATTACAACATCTGACTCGCTCGACGAGATGGATCCTCGCATTCGTTCACGATTGTTAGATGGAAAACTCTGTTCTATCTACGCGATCACAGTCCCTGGCTATCACGGCAATCGCGGCAAGAAAATAAAAAAGTAACGCAGAGCGTCCCTTTGAACCATGCAAAGGAACTTTTCATACATTTCCAAGTCGATTTATGACATTTTTTATCAAATAAGTGACAAAAATCATTGTATTTTCCTAATTTAGTTGATAAAATTCATAAAAATAGCCTTTTAGAGGCTATTTTTTATTCCTAATCAGGAGGTTGCTCCTCATGAGCAAAAAATTTCTGGTAAGTCTGACGGTATTTCTGCTGGTATTCCTGGCGGCATGTGGCGCGCCGGCCGCAACCCAGACTGCAAACGATGTTCCCGTAACGGGTGACTCTCTAAGCGGTCCCCTGGTCATTTATTCAGGGCGTTCAGAGGCCCTTATCCAGCCGGTCATCGATGCATTCAAGGCACAACATCCGGAAGTGGATGTGTTGTTGAAATCAGGCAACAACAGCGAGTTAGCCAATGCCCTGCTCGAGGAGCAGAATAATCCCCAGGCAGATGTGTTTATCACAACCGAGCTGGTTACCATCCAGTCACTGGCCCAGCAGGGAGCCTTCGCGTCCTATCGCCCCGAAGGTGTGGATCAGATCCCGGCTGAGTTTGTTGGCGCGGACAACATGTGGGTTGGCCTGACTCGCCGCGTCCGCGTGATCATGTACAACACCGACCTGGTCTCTGAGGATGAGGCACCTAGATCGATCTTCGATCTCACCGATCCAAAGTGGCGCGGCCAGATCGCGTTGGCTGGCTCGACGAATGGATCCATGCAGGCACAAGTCGCCGCGATGCGACAGTTGACCGGCGAGGAACAAACCGAAGCATGGCTGAAGGGGTTAATTGAAAATGATGCCACGTTCTTCGGCGGCCACACGGATGTCCGTAAGGCGGTGGGAGCCGGCGAGTTTAAGATCGGTCTCGTCAACCACTACTATTACTACCTTCAAAAGGCAGAAGGCAGCCCGGTTGGCATCGTGTTCCCCGATCAGCAGGAAGGCCAGATTGGTTTGATCACCAACGCGACGGCTGCCGCAATCGTGGAAGGCGCACCGAACCGCGCCAACGCAGAGGCCTTCATCGATTTCCTGTTGTCGGAAGAGGGCCAAAAACTGTTTGCCGAATTGAACTATGAGTATCCCCTTCGCTCTGGCGTTGCACTGAGCCCGGATGTTCTGGCACTGGATGAGTTCCGCTTTGCAGATGTCAACGTCAGCCAGGCAGCCAGTGACGTCGATGCTACTTTTGCGCTGATCGAAAAAGTAAATTTGCCGTAACCATTGAAGAGATCATAAGAATCCGGTGATCGTTCCCCGCACGAACGCACGTTTCTTTCCATTGCAGACCATCAGCCTCCGGCTCTTAATGGCCGCGGGGCTGGTGGCTCTGTTCGTTTCGATCCCGATGCTGTACATCTTCATCCGCGCGATCGGCGGGGGCGCGGACGTTTGGGCAAGGCTGCTGCAGACGCGCATCTGGGGGTTGTTGGCCAATACACTGGTTCTAACGCTGATCGTTACGGCCGGCACCTCTGCCCTGGGGGTGGGAATGGCATGGCTGACCGAACGTACAGACATGCCGGGGCGCAAGATCTTCCGCTGGCTGCTGGCGCTGCCACTGGCCATTCCCGCCTACATTGGCGCGATCGTCCACCTGGCACTGTTGCGGCCCCGAGGTGGTTATATCCCCCAGTTCTTAGAATCGCTGTTAGGGCACCCGGTGCATACACCGAGTCCTTTAGGACTTTTTGGCGCCTCGTTCATACTGATCTTGTTTCTATATCCATATGTGTATCTGTTGAGCGGCGCGGCTTTCCGTTCCCTGCATGCGGCACTGGATGAAGCCTCTCACCTTTTCGGCAGGAACAACTGGCAAACGCTTTGGAGCGTGACACTCCCTGCCCTGCGCCCCGGATTGACTGCAGGCGCGCTGCTCGTCACTCTTGATATCCTCGCGGAATACGGGACAGTGGCCCTGCTTCGCTATGAAACCTTCTCCTCAGCGATCTTTGTGCAGCTCTCTGGCCGCTATGACCGCGCCGCTGCTTCCGTGTTGAGCGGAGTCTTGGTCTTGATTGCGGTGATCGCCCTGTGGGGCGAATTGCGCATGGAGGGCAAAGCAAAGCACACGCAGCTCGATAGCAACTGGCGGCGAGCTCGTCCGATCGGGCTGGGCGCCTGGCGTGTTCCGGCGTTTTTACTGGTTTTGGGCGTGTGCTTTGCATCTTTGATCGTTCCGATCGTCGTGTTGGCCGTTTGGAGCATTCAGGCCTTTTCAGATCCGCAGTTGTTGAGCAATGTGCTGCAAAGCGGCTCGCGTACCATTTTCAATTTTGCTTTCAATAGTTTGTGGAGCGCTGGCCTGGCGGCGTTTTTGGCTGTGTTGCTATCCTTACCGGTCGCATTGTTTGCCAGGCGTCACCCTGGGCAGCTCTCGCGCGTGATCTCCCGGCTGTGTCAGACGGGGTATGCCTTACCGGGAGTTGTTGTGGCGTTGAGCCTGGTGCTTGTTGTGAATCGTGGACTTCCTTTCCTGTACGGCACCCCGTTTGTCATTGTGATCGCATACATTCTCAGACACATGCCCCAGGCCGTGCGGGCTAGCGAAGCCGCGCTGACCCAGCTCTCGCCGAGTATGGAAGAGGCAGCCCGCAGCCTCGGAAGGACTTCCCTTCAAACCTTTACGCAAGTGACATTGCCTCTGATCCTGCCGGGACTGCTGGCCGGCGGGGCACTAGTCTTTTTGACCTCTTTGAAGGAATTACCTGCCACGCTTCTCCTGCGGCCGGCCGGTTTCGATACGCTGGCCGTCCGTGTCTGGATCTGGGCGGCGGAGGGCTTTTATACGCAAGCCGCACCCGCGGCTCTCCTGTTGATCCTGGCGTCGGTGATCCCTCTCTCCTTTTTGCTAAAACGAGAACAGATTTTTAAATGACAGCTCTTGAAGTCCATCACCTCAGCAAAACGTTTGATTCCGCATCTCCCGCCGCGGTCTCCGATGTTTCATTTGTGTTGGAACGCGGTGAGATCATTGCTTTATTAGGCCCGTCCGGTTGTGGGAAGACCACCACGCTGCGATTGATCGCCGGGTTTGAGCGCCCCGATGAGGGGAGAGTAATTCTGAACGACCGCGTCATGGCAGACCGTGCAACGTTCGTGCCACCGGAGAAGCGTGGCATCAGCATGGTCTTTCAAGATCATGCTCTCTTCCCGCACCTGACTGCAAAACAAAATGTGCTCTTCGGGTTGAACAAACTGCCGAAGACCGTGGCGCAGGAGAAGGCAATCGGGATGTTGAGACTCGTCGGCCTGGAGCACCTCTCCGAGCGTTACCCGCATGAGCTCTCCGGCGGTGAACGTCAACGGATCGCGCTGGCCCGCGCCCTTGCGCCGAATCCGGTGCTGCTTCTGTTGGACGAGCCGTTCAGCAGCCTGGATGCCGACATGCGTGTGGAAGTGCGTGAGCAGGTGCGCGGGATTCTCAAAGCGGCGCGTGCTACGGCCGTGTTTGTGACTCACGACCAGGAAGAAGCCCTCTACATGGGCGACCGGATTGCCGTCTTCAATAAAGGCCGAATTGAGCAAATTGACGTGCCGCAGCGGGTCTTCCATTCACCCAACAGCCGCTTCGTTGCGGATTTTATTGGAAGCACCGATTTTATCGCCGGGGAAGTCGTGGAACAGGGTGTGCAAACGGAGATCGGGTTGCTCGACCAGCATCCTGATTTGCCTCATGGTACAAAGGTGGAAATCGCGGTCCGCTTTGACGATATCAAGTTCTCGCAGCGGGCAGGCAGCAAATCGCTTGTATTAGAGCAGCAGTTCCGCGGCGCGTACAACATCTATCGCTTGCGACTGCCCTCGGGAAACCTGGTCCATGCCATGCAGCCGCATACGGCGTTTTTCAAACCGGGAACTCCCGTACAAGTTTCGTTTGTCTTCGATCATCCCCTGGCAATTTTTCACAACGGCGTAGCAGTGGACGGTTAAATAGCAACAGGCTCCAGACTGGAAAAGGTCTGAAGCCTGTTATCGTTTGATTTCACAACTGAAGACTTCACCAAATGCTGCAATCACCTCCTGCTTCACACGCTCAATCGAGGGTGGTTCGGGAAACAGATCCGCGATTGAGACGACCGGTTCATCCTGCAGTCCACAAGCAATGATTCCTTCCCAATAATCCATATCCGGATTTACGTTCAGCGCAAAGCCGTGCCGTGAGATGCCGCGCGCATCTACTTTGACGCCGATCGCCGCGATCTTGGCGGGCTTCTGCCGATCTTCCGGCCGGCAGCGCGGACAGCGCGAATGCACATCCGGCTGGATCCACACCCCGGTCAGCCCGGACCTCTGCCCGGCCGCGAGCCCCAGGCGAGCCAGCGCGACGATCAGCATCTGTTCCAGCTTGCGCACATACCCGACATAATCTGCTTGAGGAATATGCTCATCTCCGGTCCGCAGGTGTGTTGGAGCGAGAGGAAATAATGGATACCCCACCAGCTGCCCCGGCCCGTGATACGTTACATCGCCACCCCGATCCACCCAGTGGATGGCGATCCCTTTCTCTTTCAGCTGCGATTCACCCCAAAGCAGATTTTCCTGCTTTCCGCGCCGGCCGAACGTATATACGTGCGGATGCTCCAGCAGCATCAAGGTTGGCGGGCGCTTTCCCTCTGCGATTTCCGCGGCAAACTCATCCTGTAATTTCCAGGCACGCTCATAATCTATAAGACCCAGGTCGATCACTTCACAAAACATTATTTTTTGTTTTCTTCGAGCCATTTCGCATGATTTGCCAGCCCATCATAGGCAGCATACTGATAAGAGTCGGAAAGAGTAGGATAGTTGTACACCGCCTCGATAAACTCATCAATGGGGCCATTCGCCAGCATCACGTGTGAGGCAATATGAATTAATTCAGATGCCTGCTCACCAATGATGTGAGCACCCAGGAGTTTCTTGTCGATAGGCGAAAAGATAAGCTTGATCATCCCGCTCATATCACCGATGATCTGCCCACGTGCATTTTCTTCATAGTACGCGCGACCCACCAGATAAGGAACATTCTTTTCTCTGCACTCATCTTCGGTCAAACCCACGGAGGAAAGTTCGGGCACAGCATAGACCGCAAAAGGCAGAAACGGAGCCAGCTTCTCCTTGTATTCCAGGTCGAAGGCATGCACGACGGCTGCCCGGGCCTGCTCCATAGACGTAGATGCCAGAGCCGGAAAACCGATCACATCGCCTACAGCATAGATGTTCGGGATGTTGGTGCGATAATCTTCGTCCACCAGGATTAGTCCCCGTTTGCCTTGCTTGACCCCAACCTGCTCCAGATTTAAAGCTTCCACGTTGCTCTGCCTGCCGGCCGCGATCAAAGCAACATCAACCTCCAGCTTGCCGCCTTTTTCCAGTTTTATATGCACGTGGTCACTGCGTCGTTCAATTTCACTCATCTGTTCATTGAACTTAAACTTGATCCCCAGTTTCAATAGCTGATCCATCAAACGCTGGCCGATCTCCGAATCGACGAAGGAGATGATGCGGTCGCCGCGCTCGATCAACGTGACGTGGATGCCCAGCGCCGTAAAGATCGATGCATATTCCGTGCCGATCACCCCTCCGCCGACAACTGCCATCGTTTTTGGCAGGCGCTTGAGGTGCAGGATGGAATCGGAATCACAGATCAATTCATGGTCAAACGGCACTTCTGGTGGACGATGTGGAGATGAGCCGGTAGCGATCAGAATCACTTCCCCCCACAGCTCTTTCTCACCGATCGATGACTTCACCACGACAGTGTGCGCATCCTTAAGCGAACCTTCTCCGTGGATCAGATCGATATCGTGTTGATCGATATGCGCGACGATCATCTTCCGCTCTTTTCGCACGACGGTGCGCTCGCGGAACATGAAGTCTTTGATCGTCAGGTTTTCCCTGATGGAATAGTCAATACCGTAGAGGCCGCGTTGCCGCAACCCCGAAAAATACAGGGCCGATTCCCGCAATGTTTTTGAGGGAACCGTCCCTGTATTGATCCCTGCTCCGCCGGGATAAGGCGCGCGCTCGATCAGCGCGACTCGCTTGCCATACTGAGCAGCTTTTGATGCACCTTTTTCCCCCGCTGGCCCGGCGCCGATGACGATCAGATCATATTTTTCTGCCAAATCTCTTTATTCAAATACTCTTCGATATAAATCAGATTCCAGTAAATTATTCGGATCGCACCGCTTTTTGAGCTCTTTGAATTTTGCAATGGTTTCTTCGCCTAGAAATGCACGCGCCGCTTCTGCAGAGGTCTCACTGTTCTTGGCAAAGTAAAAGCGTCCACCGGCGTTCAGCACCATACGATCGAACTCCTGCAACATTTTGCTTAACGCAGAACGGTTTCCATCTGTCACTTTATAATCCATGGCGAGTGAGAAGCCATCGACGGCGTGGGTGAGAAGAAACTTATCGGGGCGGTGCCGTTTGGTGACTCCCAGGTAAGACGGCAAGCCACGCTTCTGCGAAAGCGCGATCATCTCGCGCCAGGTCGCTTCAGCAGTTTCCTTGGGCAGGAACGATTGGTATTGGATCAACCCGCCGCGCCCGTAGGCCAGCTCCCAGTTGGGGACATAATCAAGCAAAAAATGAAACGCGGCATGCGACTGCCGGAATGTATGCTTGCGAAGGGAAGCCACATATTTTGCCGTGTTGATCCCCCAGGCACCCAGATTGATCATGAATGGTCGCATGAAATAATGCAAGATCGATTTGGGCATGACCCCGAAAATCCGCGGCGGCAGCGTCTGATTTTCCAGCCGCATGGTTTCCTGGGGATTCGGATCTTCCCCATCTTTCAAATTATTCGCAGCATGGAGCTGTCCACGCCCGATGTTTTTCCCACCCGCGGTAGTATCGAGCCAACCGACGATATAGTCGTAGTGAGGAGCGTTCTCGAGCAGGTCGTGCAGGTGTTGGTTGAGATTCGGCACGGACCACGCATCCACAGACATCAGCCCGGAATGGATGCGCTTCATCTGCATCGTAACGGAAGTGAAAATGCCGAGCATCCCCAGCCCGCTGATCATCGCGTAGAACAGGTCTGCATTTTGCTGGGGTGTACAGGTGACGGTTTCGCCAGTAGGCAGCATGGCGGTAAATTCTTTCACGTGCTCGCCGATGGTGCCTTTTTGAAAATTATTCTTGCCATGAATGTTCGCCCCGAGGCAGCCACCCAGGGTTGTCTTCATCGTGCCGGAGACCACAGGAGGCCACCAGCCATGCGGCTCAATGTGTTTCCATAATTTCTCAAGCGTCACGCCAGGCTCACAACGAACCACGCCGGAGGCCGGATCCCATTCCAGGATCTGGTTCATAGCAGACATATCCAGCATAATGCCGCCGCCGTTCAATGACGCGTCGTTATAACTCCTCCCCGCGCCGCGCGCGGTGACCGTCAACCCCGTATCCTGTGCAAGACAAAAGATATCGTGGACCTCTTGGGCCGTCGTGGGACGGAAACGATAGGAGGGCGCCCGCATCGAGTGCCCAAAGTTTTCAAGTTGTGTGAAGTTTTTCAGTGAGAGTGTCATATTTGCTTCCATGCTCTAGAATGATAACCTTCGAAAAATGAACGAAGGTGTGTGTTGGATGGCCAGCATGATCCAGCGCCAGATGGGTGGAGTGTAGATCATCTGCCTGCGTTTCTTGATGGCCCGCACGATATCCTCGGCAGCTTTTTCGGTGGGGATCAAAAAGGGCGTCGGGCCTTGCGCCGCTTTGACCATTTCCGTTTCGACAAAGCCAGGCTTCACCGTCAGCACATTGACGCCGTGCCGGGTAAGACGATTGCGCAATGCCTCAAGAAAGGTAGCCAGCCCTGCTTTGGATGTGTTATAGCCGGGGTTACCCACACGTCCGCGATCACCCGCCACAGAACCAATGCCGACAATTTGCCCCGCCTTTGCAGATTGGAACATCTCCGCCACCGGAGTCAGCCAGGCCATCGCGCCCAGCAGATTGACCTCGATCATCCTGCGGTCGTTGACAAAATTATATTTGTCGATCCCCCCGGGGGGATAATTCACACCGGCCACAAATACAACCAGGTCCAGCCCGCCAAGATCGGCAACGATTCTGCGTAGAAGATCCGGGGCTCTTTCATATTCCGCCACATCATGCACATAGGCCCGGGCGCGGCCTTCCCTGGATAGTTGATTGATTTCCTGGCACAGGGATTCCAATTTGTCCTGGCGGCGGGCCAACAAAGCGAGTGAATATCCCTCACGAGCAAGCCGCCGCGCCAGCGCCGCACCGATTCCGTCAGATGCGCCGATGATGATCCCGCGTCGACGTGGATTCAGCGGTGTAGCAGCGATAGGTTTGGGGTAATTAGACACGGTTTCCTCCAAAAACGGGCTAGCCGATTCTAACATATCCGCCCTAACTGATTTGTGAACCAAGGGTTGCGCGGGTTGGCTTATAATCTCAACACACTGGCCTGTAACGCGCATGCAATATATTATTGGATGCGACTGGTTATAATCACCGATACGGCGCCTCGATAGGACAAAAGAGCCAATTAAAGGTTCATCAAAGCATGATTAAATGCGCCACTGAAAAATGAGCATGGGCGATCTCCGATTGAGAATTCTGGCAGAGGCACGCAATATTCTGGAAAAAGAGGGCGGATCTCACAGTGAAAGAGAAACGCTGGTTAAGTTGCTGGATATTCTCACCGCTTCCCTCGAAAAGTTATCCCCGAACGATCATGACAGTATACAGATCTTGGCCCGTGAGCTATTCAACAATCGGGCTCTTCTCACCACCCTCAAACAGCAGACGGATGAATTAGACGCCCTCAAGAAATTGAGCATCAACCTCACCTCCAGCCTGGACCTGCCGGATGTGCTGGACGCAGTGGTCTCAGAAGCAATGCGCCTGATCGAGAAGACCCGAGACGTCAACATTTTCCTGTATAAGAATCACAAGCTTTCCTTTGGCGCCGCGCTGGCTGCAGATGGGACGCGCAACCGTCCCTGGGCAAAACCTCGCTCTAACGGCTTAACTTACACTGTTGCGCGCGGGGGAGAAACAATCATTGTCGAGGATATGAAGCATCATCCCTTATTCCAGAATATGCCTTCCGAGTGGTACGGCTCGATCATTGGCATTCCTCTAAAGGTTGGAGATATGGTTGTGGGTGTGATGAATCTTTCACGCTCCATCGAGGGAGGCTTTTCGTCTTCCGAGTTGCGCTTGCTCAGCCTGCTTTCCGATCAGGCCGCGGTAGCCATCTCCAATGCCAGTCTGCATCAGATGATCAGCCGGCAGGCCTACAGCGATACACTGACCGGCCTGCCAAACCGCCGTGCGTTGGATGAACGGTTGGAAGAGGAAGTTCTCTCCGCCCGCAGGAACAACTATTCCTTTGCGGTCATCATGATGGATCTCGATGGATTCAAAGCAGTGAATGATACATACGGTCATTCGGTAGGCGATGATGTCTTGCGGCTGGTCTTCGGGCAAATGGCACGCGGTGTGCGCACCACAGATTTTCTGGCGCGCTATGGCGGCGACGAGCTCACCCTCATCTTGAGCCAGACCGAGTTGTCATCAGCGCGAGTGGTCACAGAGAAAATCATCGAGGGAATGAAAAAACTGAAATTCAGGCTGCCCGATGGCAGGCGGCTCAAGCTAGGTATCTCCGGCGGCATTGCATTGTTCCCCGTCCATGCCCGCAGCGGTCCCGATCTCTTGCGCGCCGCGGATGCTGCGCTCTACCATGCCAAGAAGTACAAACGCGGCACCTTCGAGATTGCCCATGGCATCACCGGCCCCCTGGCCGTGCACCAGATCGGACGAGAATAAAGCCTCTATTTGCAATTACGGGGGTTATAATTTTGGAAATTAATAAGCCTTGCGAAGGTTCGAATGAAAGAGACTCAGCTTGAGGAAAACCTTCGCAAGGCTTCTTGTAAAAATAAATCCATTTCGAAGAGAGAATTCAGCATGCATCGCAAAATCAAAATCGTCCTGAACCCCATGGCAGATATGGGAAACGCCTGGCGTGTTGCACGCGACCTGCGCTCGATCACCGAACAACATGGCGGCATCGACTGGAGTGGTACGGTCTATCCGGGTCATGCAATTGATCTGGCTCAGCAGGCTGGGGAACAGGGCTATGATATGGTGATTGCTATGGGTGGCGACGGAACCATTCATGAGGTGGTCAACGGATTGATGAGAGTTCCGGAAGAAAAACGTCCTATCCTGGGCGTAGTGCCTGTGGGTTCGGGAAATGATTTCGCACACGGCATCAACGCTTCCAAACAGCCTACAGAGGCGCTTACCCGCGCCATCAACGGCGATGCATCGACAGTGGATCTGTGCCTGATGATCGATCAAAACGGACGCAAGGAATATTTCGACAATACGCTTGGCATTGGCTTCGGCGCGGTGGTGACCATCCGCTCGCACAAAATACCGCTCATCCGAGGCTTCCTCATGTATCTTATCTCCGTTATTCAGACCATTGTCCTCGACCACACTCCAATCCACATGAAAATCGAAACGGATGAAGAAAAATGGGAGCAGAAGGTCGTCTATCTGGTGTTGTGTAACGGCCCACGCGAGGGCGGTGGTTTCCTCATTGCTCCGGATGCAAAAATTGATGATGGCATTATCCATTACGCGATGATCACCGATGTCGGCCGGGCGATGATGTTTCGCATTGTTCCCGAAGTGATGAAAGGCACGCATGGGCGTTTCAAACAGGTGCGCATGGGCACCTGTAAAAGATTCTCCCTCACGGCGAACCGTCCGCTGTATATCCATGCCGACGGCGAAATTTTATCGGGGCCCGGAACCGATCTTCGGCAGGTCAGTTTTGAAGTGTTACCGAATGCTCTGAAAGTTGTGAGAGGATAAACAGGTATACACGTATGCAAGTAGACTCGTACCGTTTACATGTTTACCTGTCTACTTGTATACTTATCTCATGCCGGACCTTTTTGATTCTCTGCTGAAACAAGATATCGGCCACCTGCGCATTATCGCGGAGCTTTGGGGGCTTGATCTGGATTCCACGGAGGCCGACGCGGCCCGGGAGGAATTGTCCGTTTCTCTGCTCGACCCGAACCTGCTCGAAGAAGTGATCGACTCGCTCTCCCCCGAAGCGGATTCTGCCATCACTGCCCTCGTCAACTCTGGAGGGCGCATTCCCTGGCCCACATTCACGCGCAAATACGGTGAGATCCGTGAGGCCGGGGCGGGTAAACGCGACAGGGAGAAGCTATATCTGCAGCCCACATCCTCAACAGAGATCCTCTATTACCGCGGCCTTCTGGCACGCGCATTCTTTGACACAAAAAAAGGACCACAGGAGTTTGCTTATATCCCTGATGATTTACTCACGTTGATTAGCCGCAGAGACGCGGAGATCGCTGAGAAAGCCGATAGTGAAGAGGTTGAGGCCGTTCCATTAGGACGCGCTGCCTCTCCGGGCGAAAAGGGACAGGAAATTCCCGCCAACGATTTTATTTTGGACGATGCAACCACGTTGCTGGCGGCGCTTCGACTGGGCATCGAGCCGCCGTCCACGAGAGTGCCAACGAAAGTCCTTCTAGCTTTGCTGCAATCCACCAATGTGATCAAGGGGTCTGCGCCACAGCCGGAACCAGTGAAGGTTTTTCTGGAATCGTCGCGAACAGATGCGCTGGCTTCTTTACAAAGCGCGTGGATGGAGAGTGAGTCCTTTAATGAGCTGCGGCTCATGCCCGGGATTATTTGCGAAGGTGAATGGAAAAACCAGCCGCAGGAAACACGAGAATTCCTGTTGAATCTTTTGAATGCCATCCCGGAGGGAAAATGGTGGAGCATCGCCGCGCTGATCCGCGATGTCAAACAAAAATATGCGGATTTCCAGCGTCCGGCAGGCGATTATGACTCGTGGTTTGTCAAGCGTGAATTGGATGGCCAATATTTGCGCGGCTTCTCCAGCTGGGACCAGGTGGATGGCGCGCTGATTAAGTATTTCATCACCCATATCCTGTACTGGTTAGGACAGGTGGATCTGTGCACCGCAGATAGTGCGACAGAGCCGACCTCTTTTCGCGTCACCAATGCTCACGCGTCAGGGAAAGAAGATAAAAGATTACACGTCTCGTCCCAGGGGTTGATCTCCGTTCCACGGCTCGCGCCACGGGTAGTGCGCTATCAGGTCTCGCGCTTCGGCGAATGGGAAGAACCGAAAGAGGATGTGTATCGCTACCGGATCTCCACGCGTTCCTTGACCAGGGCCAAAGAGCAGGGGCTGAAGGTCGAGCATCTATTGGCGCTGCTGGCGAGACATACGGATGCCGGGGCGCCGCCTTCCCTGATCAAGGCGCTCAAGCGCTGGGAAGTCAACGGCACCGAAGCAAGAGTCCAGACTCAGATCATCCTAAAGGTCAGCCGGCCTGAGGTCCTGGATGAGCTGCGCAAATCAAAAGCGGCAAAATTCCTCGGCGAGGCGCTCAGCCCGACAACGGTTATCGTGCGAAGCGGGGCCATCCAAAAAGTGATGGAAGCATTGATGGAGCTGGGTATTGTTGGTGAAACACAACTGGGAGAATAGGTTTTCTCTTGCGTTAAATTCAAATGCCTGATTTAATCGGCGTCCCAATCGGACGTTGTTTTTTAAATAAGGAGGCATATGGGATCACTGTCAGAGAAGGTTGCAGTCGTGACCGGCGCAAGCCGCGGTGTCGGCAAAGGGATTGCTCTGGCATTAGGCGAGGCCGGCGCGACAGTTTACGTAACCGGCCGGACAACTGAGGAAGGGACAGATATTGAGAAGCTGGGCGGAACGGTTTTCAATACGGCAGAAGAAGTAACGACAACAGGAGGGAGAGGAATTGCAGTCCACTGTGATCACCGCGATGATGCGCAGGTCGAAAAACTCTTTGAGCGTGTGAGAGAAGAGTACGGTCGATTGGATATTTTGGTGAACAATGCCTGGGGCGGATACGAGCAGATGGAACACGATGGGGAATTTACATGGCTCAAACCTTTTTGGGACCAGCCCTTCTGGCGCTGGGATGCGATGTTTGATGGCGGGGTTCGGGCTGCCTACATAGCCAGCGCCTTCGCTGCACGAATGATGGTAGAGCAGCAGAGCGGGTTGATCGTGAATATTTCCTTCTGGGCGGCGCAAAAGTACATTGCGAACGCGGCCTATGGAGCTGCCAAAGCCGCGGTCGATAAAATGACCGCGGACATGGCACATGAAGCGGAAAAGTACAATATTGCCGTGGTCTCGCTGTATCCGGGGTTGGTACGGACCGAAAGTGTGCTGCGCGCAGCCGAGTATTTCGATATGAGCAACTCGGAGTCGCCGCAGTTCACCGGCCGAGTCATCACTGCGCTGGCAAATGATCCCAATCTCATGAGCAGGACAGGAAAAGTCTGGGTGGGCGCTGCGCTGGCGAACGAATATGGCATCCAGGATATCGATGGGAAGCAGCCAAGACCCGTCACACTTGAAGAAGCTTGAAATAGGGCGACTGTCACCGGAAATTGGTGACAGTCGCTTTTTATCGAGTGGCTATAATAACCATAAGCTCGCTGGTTGAGTAGTTCCGAGCGATAGCGAGGAACATATCGAAACCAGTCATACCATGCAGAATTGTTATAAAAAGCAGGTTTGAAATGAGTGGTTTCGATACGCCCCGACAAACACGGGGCTACTCAACCACCGATATCTCTACCACAGGAGTACCTCATGTCCAAACTCGATTGGCTGCATCAGGAAATTGATGGCTTGAAAGAACAGGGCTTGTACAACCGCATCCGCACCATCGGCTCGGCGCAGGGCGCCTGGCTGACCGTGGACGGTAAGAACGTGCTTAACTTCTGCTCGAACAACTATCTCGGTCTGGCCAATCACCCAAAAATAGTTGAAGCCGCCAGGGAAGCCACGAAGAAATACGGCGTGGGTCCGGCCGCGGTGCGCTCGATCGCCGGCACCATGGATCTACACGTGCAGCTCGAGCAGCGGCTCGCCAAATTCAAAGGCGCCGAGGATGTCATCACGTTCCAATCGGGTTTCACAGCCAATCTTGGAACCATCTCTGCCCTTGTTGGGAAAGAGGATGTAATTTTCTCTGATCGGTTGAATCACGCCTCGATCATTGATGGATCGCGCCTTTCGGGCGCAAAAATTGTCCCGTACGAGCACAATGACCCCGGTGCGCTGGAAGATGCAATCAAGGAACATGCTTCGAATTATCGCCGCGCCCTGATCGTTACCGACGGCGTCTTCAGCATGGACGGCGATATCGCCCCCCTCCCCGAGCTGTATGAGGTCGCGAAGAAATATGACATCCTCTTCATGGTGGACGACGCGCACGGAGAAGGCGTGCTCGGCAAAGGCGGGCGCGGTATCGTGGATCACTTTGGCCTACACGGCAAAGTGGATATCGAGATCGGCACGATGTCCAAGGCGTTCGGCGTGGTCGGCGGGATCGTCGCAGGCGACAAGGTCATTATCGAGTGGCTGCGCCAGCGCGGACGGCCGTTCCTGTTCTCCTCGGCCGTTACCGCACCAGATGCAGCCGCCTGTCTTGCAGCGGTGGACCTGCTCGAAGAATCAACAAAGTTGGTAGATAGACTCTGGGCGAACGCAAAATACTTCAAAGCCGAGATGAAGAAGCTCGGATTCGACACCGGTGTGAGTGAAACACCCATTACTCCGATCATGCTGGGTGAAGCGCCGCTCGCGCAACAGTTCAGTCGTGAGCTGTTCGAAGAAGGCGTCTTTGCGATGGCCATTGGGTTCCCGACAGTAGCAAAGGGCAAGGCGCGCATCCGCGTCATGATCTCCGCCGCGCATGATAATGATGATCTGGGAAAAGGTTTGGATGCATTCCAGAAGGTGGGGAAGAAATTAGGAGTGATCTAGTAGGGGCGAGGTCATCTCGCCCCTTTAAGGATATAGGGCAGGTATGTATCTGCCCTTAGAATTTATGGCAACCAGATTTGATCCCCAAAAACATCATCGCCGATCCATCTGCCTGAAGAATTACGATTACACGTCAGAAGGCGCTTATTACGTCACAATTGTGACACAGGGACGTGTTTGTCTGTTTGGTGAAATCATTGATGGAGAAATGCACCTGAACGAATATGGCCAGATTGTTCAGAAATGGTGGGAGGCCATGCCCGTTCATTTCCCGAACGTAACAACAGGCGCATTTATCGTCATGCCGAACCATGTCCATGGAATCATTTTTATCACCAATGAACGTAGAGGCGAGGTCATCTCGCCCCTTAACAACCCAAATCAAAATAGGATTCTTTTCAAACAAAATATAACCATAATTAAGGGCGGGGAGACCCCGCCCCTACGTAAACCGACATTGGGACAAATTATTGCGTATTTTAAATATCAATCCACGAAAGAAATGAATCGTGTGGATAACACCGGAACAATCACCAAATTATGGCAGCGCAATTATTACGAACATATTATCCGTAATGAACAAGAATTAAAACAAAAAACGGATTACATTTTGGATAATCCATCTCGTTGGGAAGAGGATCAAGAAAATCCCAAGAACAAGAAAGCGCCAGGTTTTTAACCTGGCGCTTTTCATTATTCACAGGGCAGGAAGATCCTGCCCCTACTTGGCATACATATCCAAAAATTCATCCCAACCCGTTTGCAGGGCGAAATCGAGGGTGCGGTAATAGGTGTAATCTGAATCCTTCTGCACCGCTTTGGAAATGTGATAGATCGTGATCCCGTTGGCATCTGCATAGGCATTAACGTGACGCTCATGTAACACCACCGCATCGACGGCATCCATCACCGCCTGGCTCTTCGATTTAATGTTTGCATCGCTGACCAGACGGTCCATCTCATAGGCCATATCATACAGATCCTTGTCCATGGGCGCCTGCCAGAAGGTGCGGGTTGCGGTAAAGGCCTGATCGTATTTCTTGCGGTTTTGACCTAGTCCATTTTTCAGTGCTACAGACCATTGATCCACAGCTGTGAGCAGCGCGTCGAAACGTGAGTCCACCGCCACCGCGGACCAGGTCTTATCACTGCTGGCACTCTGGCTGGTGGCGATGGCCAACTGATCGGCGCTCATGTTCGGGTTGGCAGCCAGCTGTGCGAGAACCAAGTCATATTGCACACCTTCCCATCCAACCCATTCCTGCGAATGAGTGAGCGCGGTAGCGTAACCGCGCCAGAACAACTGCACCTCGATGGAAGCCATGTTGCAGCCATCAAACCCCACCATGTCGATAAACCCGATGGAGGGCAGCGCAGCTTTAACCTCTTCCATGTCCAGCGTATCGCTATCTGTATCATCCTGCATGACATAGCCGGGATGCCAGTTCCAGCCGTGTCCCCAGAAATATAAGGCATAACGGTCGGCAGGATAGTTAGCTTTCGTCCAGGTGACGAAATCGATCAAGGTCTGCGGGTCACCGAAGTTCCGTTCCCCCCAATCGGCAAGCGCGTTCTCAGGTGTGGCGGTCATGCCCTGGGTCACGCGGAATAATTTGGTGGTCTGCCAGTCGCCGCGGCTGGTGTCGTAACCGGGACCTCGATCTGCCAGTGCAATAATCTGAATATTGGTGCTTGAACCTACCGCCGCGAGTTCGGATTCCATATCTTGCACCACATAATTTTCGAGATCATTATCTCCCGAGAGATAAATCATTATCGTCCATTTGGCGCGGGCAGGTGGTGTGGCAACTGACGTGCATGATAGGGTGAGTAGCAAAACAAACAGACTGATGAATACGATAAACGAGCAGGTTGTCTTTTGCATGGTCATTCGTTGAGACGAGTATAACAGTTCACGTTTTAAGCTCAGCGTCCTGCTTTTCTTGTATCTCTGAGAATTGCCCTTGACAAAAATAAATAAACGCTGTATATTTACAGTGTAAATTTAACTGGAGAGTTGCTATGGTCAGACCCATGAAAATGAAACAAATCCCGAACCTTCAGGAAGCCATAAAGGAAACTGCCTGGAAGCAAATCGCTGAATATGGCGCCCCTGCCCTGTCACTGCGCGCGATTGCACGAGACTTGAACATCACGGCACCAGCTATCTATAACTACTTCCCTGACCGCGACGCGCTTGTCACGGCACTCATCATCGATGCTTACAAGTCGTTCGGCGACTCACAACTGGAGGCCCGCGACGCCGTCCCGGAGAGCGATATTTCAGGACGAATGAAAGCCATCGGCATCGCTTATCGCGTCTGGGCGCATACATATCCGCAGCGCTATCAACTGATCTTCGGCACGCCCATCCCCGGCTATCAAGCCCCATTGATGGAAGTCTTGCCCTCCGCGGCGCGTTCCCTCAGCGCCCTCACAAGCGTTGTCGAACAACTGCGCCTCACCGGGAAATTAAACATTCAATCCTTCCCGATGGTCAAAAAGGAATATGAGCCCAGCTTTGAAATGTGGAAGAAATATGGCGGGGACGTGAATATGTTGTCCATGTCGGTGGCGATGGTCATCTGGTCGCGAGTGCATGGCATCGTATCCCTTGAAATCGCGAACAACCTTCCGCCCTTTGGAGCAAACGGCGATGAGCTTTATTTGTTCGAGCTCAAATCCATCGCCAGTCAATTTATCAAGGAGTAACCTCATGAGCAAAATCTTTAACGGTCGTTACACAGCAAAAACAGACCAACCTTTTGTCGTCTTTCTGATCGGCATGCGCATCAACAAATGGTGGCGCTTCGATAAGTGGATTCCCATCGCTTCGGCCATGGGTCCGATGTTGAAAACATTGTTTACAAGCCCTGAAAAGGGATTCCTGCACGCAGAGTTTTTCTGGAATTTCAATGGCCCGGTCCTGATCCAGTACTGGCGATCCTTTGAGGACCTGGAGCGGTTTGCCCGCCACCCATCGGATCCGCATCTCGGGGCGTGGAAAAAGTTCAACCAGTCCATTGGCGCGGATGGAAGTGTGGGCATCTGGCACGAAACCTACACGGTCAATCCCGATCAATTCGAAAGCGTCTATGGCAATATGCCTCGCTTTGGTCTTGCCGCGGCAATGGAACATGTGGAAGCCGTCGGACGCCGTTACACCGCACGCAAACGATTGGATGCAAACAAAACCGGTGAGCTTGTGATGGAGACAAAGTAAGAGGTAATGATGACATTCAATCATGTTGTACTGGGCACCGGCGCGATCGGTCGGGCGATTGCAGAGAAACTCGTGCGGCGCGGAGAACGTGTGCGCATGGTAAATCGTTCGGGAACGATGGATGAAATTCCGGCCGGGGTGGAAGTGGTCGCGTCAGATCTTTACGACCCGGCTAACGCTCGCGAGGTGACGCGAGGCGCAAAGGTGGTGTATCAGGCATCCCAGCCACACTACCTGGAGTGGACTAAAAAGTTCCCATTGCTGCAAAAATCCATCATCGACGGCCTGACGGGCAGCAATGCCAAACTGGTGATCGTTGAAAATGTGTATATGTACGGAGATACGAATGGCAAGCTCATGACGGAGGATACGCCATATAACGCCCATACCCGCAAAGGACGCGTTCGCGGCGAAATTTCCAGGGCCGCATTCGCGGCCCACGAAGAAGGACGTGTGCGCGTTACCGCGGCGCGAGGAGGCAATTTCTTCGGACCCTGGGGCACCGACTCTACAATGGGCGCGCGCGTGTTCTATCCTTTGCTACGCGGAAAGCCGGCTCAACTCATCGGGCGCACAGATCTTCCTCATACCCATACGTATTTGAAAGACTTTGGCGCCGCTCTTGTCATCCTGGGTGAACGTGATGAAGGCGATGGACATGCCTGGCATGTGCCGAACGATCAACCGGCCATGTCGCAAGGCGACCTGGTCCGCATGTTTGCGGAAGAGGCAGGCGTTGAGCCAACAATAAGCAGCATGGGCAAACCCATGATGGCAATTGGCGGACTCTTTATCCCGGAAGCCAGAGAAACCGTGGAAATGATGTATGAGTTTGATAAACCGTTCGTGATCGACTCGGGTAAATTCGAAAAGACCTTTGGCATGAACGCGACGCCAATTCGTGAGGCGATCAAAGAGACGGTGAAATGGTATAGAGAACATCCGGAACGAAAATAACATTCTGGCAAATCAATTACCGAAACGGGACAGGCAATACCTGTCCCGTTTTAGTTTAAGTCATGACTTTCGCCTATTCCCAACTTGCCCACATAAATGTATGATGTTTATATGCCGTACAAACCAGCAGAACATCTTGATCAAATCAAAAACCGCGCTTCGCTAACACGTTTCGCCTGGCTCTCCATTGCGGCCGCAGTGGCAACCATTACGCTCAAGACAGGCGCTTATCTCCTGACAGGCTCGGTAGGTTTACTATCAGATGCCCTGGAGTCTTTCGTCAACCTGGCAGGGGCAATCATGGCCCTGAGCATGTTAACCATTGCAGCCCGCCCCGCCGATGAGAGTCATGTCTATGGCCATAGCAAAGCCGAGTACTTCGCGAGCGTCACCGAAGGCGTGCTAGTTCTGGCCGCGGCGGGAGGCATCCTTAGCGCGGCGATCAGCCGACTGTTTCAACCGCGTGAACTTGAGCAGCTGGGAGTGGGGCTGGGTGTTTCTGTTGCAGCATCGGTCATCAATCTGATTGTGGCTCGCATCCTGCTGCGGGTGGGAAAAGAACGCCGTTCTATTACCCTGGAAGCGGATGCCCATCACCTCATGACCGATGTGTGGACCTCAGCAGGCGTGATTGGCGGTGTTGCCGTGGCAGGACTCACCGGATGGGGCCTTCTCGACCCTCTGGTGGCGATTGTTGTGGCGATTAACATTATCTGGACAGGGATTCGGCTGGTTGGCCGCTCAGTCTCAGGACTGATGGACGCCGCCCTGCCCCACGATGAACAAAGCCTGATCCAGAACGTGATGCAGAAGTATGAGGAAAAAGGCGTCAATTTTCATGCCTTGCGAACGCGACAGGCAGCGGCCCGGCGGTTCGTTTCGGTGCATATGCTCGTCCCCGGGGACTGGACGGTACATGACGCTCATCATATGGCAGAAGATTTCGAGTCGGATATTCGTGCAGTGCTGGGAAGTGTGGTCACGGTTTTCACCCATATCGAACCGGTGGAAGATGAGCTCTCCATGGAGGATATGTTTTTGGATCGATAGAAAGAAGTGTGTCCCATGTCAGATTTCCATGTTCCACTGACAAAAGGCAAACTGATCGAGCAGGTACGCCTGCACGATCACCATGATCCACATCGTCATGAGTCCCGGCTTGCAGATGTGATCCTGGGCGGGCAGGATGGATTGGTGAACGTCCTGGGGGTGATTCTAGGAGTAGCGGCGGCGACACAGGATGCGCGTATTGTCATTGCAGCAGGGCTGGCAGCCACCTTCGCGGAATCCATCTCGATGGGCGCGGTCGCGTACACATCGACGCTGGCTAACGATGATCTTTATCTCAGTGAACGCGAGCGCGAGTACCGTCACATCCATCTCGCCCCCGATGTGGAGATCGAGGAGATCCGCGATATCTATCGCGACAAAGGCTTCGACGGGGAAACCCTCGAAAAGATCGTTGAGGTGATCACCTCGAACCCCGATGTATGGGTCAATGTCATGATGTCTGAGGAACTCCGCTTGACGCCCCCGGAAAAGACGAATGCGTTCCGCTCGGCCATCATTGTTGGACTCTCTGCTCTGGCGGGTTCGCTCATCCCCCTGCTGCCGTTCTTTTTCTGGACCGTGAGCCTGAGCATCTGGTTCTCGATCGTCATCGCCGCCCTGACGTTGTTCGTGGTCGGCGTCTATAAGGCTCGCGTCACTGTGGGGCGTCCCTTCCGCAGCGGCATACAGATGGCGATCATTGGCACGATCAGCGCGCTGGCTGGTTATGTTGTCGGGTTGATCTTCAAAGTGCCGACGGTACCCTAACCCGTTTTCTCAAAACGGACAACACGGAAAATCCGTCAAGGATAAATTCGTCCGTGTCCTCTGTGAAATACGTTTACAAATTTCAGAGCACCTAACTTAGCGGTTCCTGTTCTTTCCAGATCGTGAAATTCTTGAGGATCGAGCCGCCCAGGAATTCGCGCACGATGGACGTCCCGGGGACGAGGCTGATATCCAGCGGCAGGAACCATTCCAGGAACGCCAGCAACCGCTTTGCTTCGATATACTCCGGCGTGCCATGAGGGACCTGCCTGAGAAGCGGTTCGGCATATGGTTTGAGCGCCGCCAGCTCATACGCCAGCGCCGAATTAAACATCACATTTGCGTTTTCCTGGTACGGAAAGATATGTCGCTTTTCGCCGCGCCGCACCGATTCCCAGCGCTCGATGGTTTGTGCAGCAGTGTAGCCGCGCTCCCGCGCGTCGCGGACGATGCGGCGGATGAGGCGCGTGTCGGTGGTGGAAACGCGGTTGTGGCGATCCAGGTTGAGCTGAGTCAGCGCCGAGACGTAGATGCGAAACGATTCGCCGCTTAAGTTTGCAGGGATCAAGCGGGGGTCCATCCCATGAATTCCCTCCAGGATGAGCGGCTGTCCATTCCTCAAACGGATCAATTCACCAGCCTCTCGCAAGCCTGTCTTAAAGTTATAACGCGGCAGTTGCACTTCCTCGCCGCGAGTCAGCCGCTGCAAATGATCTGCCAACAGGGGCAGATCTAATGCATCGATCGACTCGAAGTCGGGCTTTCCATCTGACCCGAGTGGTGTCTTGTCGCGATCCAAAAAGTAATTATCGAGTTCAAGAGGGAATGGTGACACGCCCAACGCCAGGAGCTGGACCGTTAGACGCCGTGAGGTTGTGGTCTTGCCTGCCGAAGACGGCCCGGCGATCAGAATGATGCGCGAGCGTTCAAGCTGATCGACCACCTGATTGGCAATGCGCGCCAGGTTGTTTTCATGAAATGCCTCCGAAACCAACACCACCTGATCGCTGCGTCCACTCTGGATGGCATTGTTCAGGGCACCGACATTTTCAATCCCCAACTTTGCAAGCCAGTCACCGTATTGCAGGAAGGTGCCCAACAGCTTCGGGTATTCGGGCATCGGCAGGAGCTCGTTGGGCTTATGACGCCGCGGATAGCGCAATGTAAAACCACCCTCGGTATACACCAGGTCGAACCATTTGAGGTAACCCGTGGATGGCACCATGTAGCCGTGGTGATAATCCATGTGGTCGCCTAGGCGGTATAACGTGAGATAGCTCTTTCGACGATAACTCAGCAGACGAACTTTGTCTTCATAGCCGCGCGAGTGGAAATACTCTATTGCCTCTTTGATGGGAATTTCCTTGCGCTCGAAAGGCAGATCAGCGTTGACCAATTCCTGCATGTGACGCTTCAGCGCTTCGATCTCCGGCTCCGTTAATGGCTCGCGTTCTGTGATCTGACAGTAGTATCCCCCCGAGGCGACGGAGTGATCCACATAAAGGACAGCATCCGGAAATAATTCGTTGAAGGCCATCTCAAGCAGAAATGTCAATGAGCGGCGATAGATGCGCGCTCCATCCGGGTTTGACATGGTCACCGGAATGACGCGTGATTCGATCTCAATCGGATAATTGAGTTCACGCAGATCGCCATTGACAATGGCCCCCACCACCTGCGCTTCAAGATCGAGCGTCCCCAGGAACTCGCCTATTTTCGACCCACGCGGGCCAGATAAGACGCGCCCATCGGGCAAATAAATTTCCACGGCTGAGCGCGGAGAAATAATGCTTATGTTTTCATTCATAATAATTCCATTCAAACTTGTAGGCCGGGCTCGCAAAGCGGCCCGACAAAACTGGCGGGTTACCCCGCTACCGCGGGATCTTCGACAAACCCGCCCTACTTATCATTGTTAGTAATTTTTCCGGCCTGTGCGCAAATTCTTCCAGCGGAATTTCCTTGTTTGTCAACGCCATCAGAGTCTCGGTGAGCACTTTGTTCACCGGCGTGGGGACGTTACACCTCTCGCCAGCGCGCACAACTTCTCCGTGCAAGTATTCCACTTCACTCTTGCCGCGCCCCGAATGAAGATCGATGTGGAACGATGGCATCTTCCCGCCGCGTCCAGCGCCGGCTGCGCGTGAGAGTAACGGCTTGGAAAGCCACAACGGCAATTTCGTCGCGTATGCCAGTGCCCGGACAGGCGTGCCCGGCAAGTCAACGACCTCGAACCCCTGCGCTTCCATGACCGCGAGACATTCACGCAACATTTCGATCTCAAGCTTATATAAATCTCTGTTGGCAAACACTTCACGTGCGGTCAGATCCAGGATCGCGGAGGTTGGGTTTGCGAGCAGGTTCGTCAGCATTTTCGACCACTTCATGCTATCCGCGTCGTCGAATAACTTCGAATTGAGATAAGCATGATTGAAGGCAGTATTCAACTTCTCGGAAAGCGGATGTTCCTTCGCAACGCCCACGCCGCGTAAACGCTCGAGCACAATATCGCCTGCAGCGCGGCGACCGATAGCTGATGTCACTGTGCCATAAATGACTTTGTCTTTCCCTAACGCTGCTGCGATCGCAGGTTCGTTGGATACACCATTAGACAAACACAGGATAGGCGGTATCTTGTCCGCGTAGGGTTTCAATCCTTCCAGCGCTGCCTGAGTGTCGAACGACTTCAAAGCAAAGAGGGCCACGTCAAACGGACCATAACGCAATGCCTCATCCAGCGCGGAAGCAATGACAAATTTGGATGGATCTACGCGGGAGGCATCCTTTGTCTGACGACGCTTATCCAACGTGAGGTCGAGGCGTAATCCGCGCTGTCTCAATTCCTCCGCCACCTTTGGCTGCTCCAGAAAGATGACCGGGTGGCCGGCAAGCACGAGACTCCCACCGATATACGTCCCGATTGCGCCCGCGCCAAAGACGAGCATTTTCATTTTGCCGTTGAGATGTCTGGCAGACTCAGATAAGGCCATCTTTACTCGGGCTGGAAATGTTTAAAATGAGCACGGTCGCTGAGGTGAGCGCGATCATTCACAGCGTCAATAGACCAGCGATGCTGATAAGGAAAATAAATGACGCGCGCAAAGGCTGTATTCTCAAAGCGAAAGCGAACGCCAGAGGGATCGGCATGCGGAGCAATTCCAATGATGGCGTTCATCAACTGGTTGAGCAAGCCACCATGCGAGACGATCAGGTAACTACCTGGAGTCCGGCGCAAAAGACTATGTAGTGCCTGGCCGGCGCGCAGAAAGAGAGCCCAATCTCCTTCTCCCTGGCCGCCGATCGGATCATAAGGCGTTGTGTACGGCGGCTGAGGCCTTTTTCGCACCTCTTCTGCCGTTAAGCCCTCCATCTCACCGATGTGACGCTCCATCAGGATTGGATCCAGTTCCACTTGCGCGCCCACACCAGCAGCGACTATTTCCGCAGTTTCCTTAGCGCGCACCAGCGGGCTGGCAATGATCAGGTCGAACGTTACGCCCTCCGCCTTCCAGCGTTGTGCCAGCGCCTGGGCCTGAGACCGGCCCTTTTGAGTGAGCGCGTAATCAGACTGGCCCTGCCAGCGCGATTCTGCGTTGCCAATGGATTCTCCATGACGGAGAAAGGTAAAGCTGTAAACAGGTTTATCGTTTGGACTCATTTCTCCCTTTTCTTGAGCAAATAGACAGGTCTGCGTTTCACTTCCTGAAAGATATACCCGACGTACACACCGATGAAGCCCAGCAAAATCATCAGTATGCCCCCCACGATCAAAATGACGAACATGAGCGAGCTCCAGCCGGGTGCCAGGTTGGAGGTGCGCCCTGTCACCCAGAAGGAGAGCACATAGATCATCTCGAGAGCCGCCAGACAGAAAAATAGTCCGCCGGCGCTCAAGCCGATATACAACGGCATGAGTGAGAATGAGAAAATAGCATCCATGGCCAGGCGGAACATCTTGCCAGGCGAATACTTCGACTTGCCCGCCACGCGGCTCGTCTCATGGTAAGGCAGAATGACGCTGCGATAGCCCATCCACGAGATCATACCTCGCAAAAAGCGGTGGTACTCAGGCATGGATTTCAGCGCATCCACAACCTGGCGGCTCATGCCGCGAAAGTCAGCGGCGCCCGGCTCCATGTGTGTGCCGCTGATGCGATTAATTAAGGCATAAAAGCCAGAAGAGGTCATTTTCTTGAAGGAGAAGCCCTGTCCCTCGTCGATGCGCTGCGCCTGAATGATGTCATACCCCTGTTGAAACAGTTGGACCATCTGGGAGATCATCTCAGGCGGATGCTGCCCATCTGCATCCATCGTGATCACAAAATCGCCGGTGGACGCGTCCAGCCCGGCGGTCAGCGCAGCCTGATGGCCAAAGTTCCGGGCCAGCTCCAACACGATAATGCGATGATCTTTTTCTGCCAGTGTTGTAAGAGACTTGACCGTCCCATCCCGTGAGCCATCATCTACATAGTAGAGCGTAAAATCATGGGGCAGGCATTCCAGCACCTTGCATACCTCAGTATAGGTCTGTTCGACCACTCCCGCCTCGTTGAAAACCGGGATCACAAGATCGATGGTGAGTTGATGTTCCGGGGACATTGCAAGAATTCTACCATGCTGGTCGTGAACGCTACACGCAGAGCATTCTCTCAGCCTGATCGCATAACGCTAAAATTTAAAGCTTTGCAGCAAGTCGATTACCTGTTCCTGCTCATTACTGGTCAGTGAATTGTGGAATGGCAGGCGAATGAGCTGGTCGCTAACTTGTTCGGTCACGGGACAATCGCCTGGTTGCCCGCCGAAATGCCGTCCCATATCGGAGAGATGCAGCGGCAAATAATGGAATACGCTGTAAATGCCGCGCTCACGCAGGTACGCAATTAATTTCTGACGTATCTCGAGGCTCGGCATCAGCATAAAGAACATGTGATATGACTGTTCACAGCCCTCAGGAATACAGGGCAACTGCACATCGCGAGCATGGGCCCAATTTTTGAGTCCCGCATAATACAGCTCCCAGACCTGCCTGCGATGCAACTGGATCTTTTCATGCTGCTCAAATTGTGCGAACAAGAACGCAGCAAGGATATCGGACGGCAGATAAGAAGAACCGATGTCCACCCAGGTGTATTTATCCACCTGCCCGCGGAAGAAGCGAGACCGGTTCGTCCCTTTCTCGCGGATGATCTCGGCCCGCTCAACAAACGCCGGATCATTGATCAGCAGCGCACCGCCTTCACCGCAGCTAAAATTCTTAGTCTCATGAAAGGACTGCGATGCCATGGAGCCAAAGGTGCCGAGGAATTTCCCCTTGTATTTGCCAAATAGTCCGTGAGCGTTGTCTTCCACCACGACGATGTTGTGACGTCTGGCAATCTCCATGATGGTATCCATCTCGCAACCTACGCCTGCATAATGCACCGGAACGATTGCCTTTGTTTTGAACGTCAGGGCGGACTCGAGTTTAGATTCATCCAGATTAAGGGTATCGGGCCGAATGTCCACAAAGACTGGAATGGCTCCGCGCAACACAAAAGCATTGACTGTGGAGACAAATGTGAAGTCCGGGATGATGACTTCATCGCCAGGCTGGATATCGAGCAGGATCGCGGACATTTCAAGTGCATGGGTGCAGGAAGTGGTCAGCAGAGCTTTTTGCACTCCGATCTCTCTCTCGAGAAACGCGTGACACTTTTTTGTAAAGGGTCCATCACCCGAAATATGGCCATTGGCGATGGCCTGCTGCATGTATTCAAATTCCCTGCCGACGACGACCGGACGATTGAAATCAACTTTTAGCTCGTTCAAGAGGCATTCTCCGAGTTCCTTTGCAACCTTCTCAGGTTGACCTATTTTTTCGTGTACAACTCTGTCTGCGAACCTTCGACTACTTTTATAACACGCGGCGAAAAATAATTCTCCTCTTGTGTGCCGACCATATAAACATCGGCGCCGCTGGGAAAGAATTCGGGAACATCTTCCGGTTCAAAGATCACCAGGCCGTATTGACGCCCAACCAAGAAGAACACCAGCCGCGCTTCTTCTGCTTCCCCATAGCCCAGTTTTGCCGTTCCGGGTTCGCCATCGCCTGCTTCATAGTAACGGGGAAATATTGCGCGACCGTAGATGGCAGTTTCTCCGGGCTGCGCTGTCTCAGAGATTTGCTGCAAGATTTCTTCCTGCGACCTGGGCGGATATCTTTGCGGGAAAATAGATTCAGTCAGCGGGAGAAACGCTCCCAGGAACAGGACAAAGATCAGGCTTAGCAGGAAACGCCGTCTGGATAATGCAGAAGACTCTTCGGCAAGAGTTTGCACAACATATGGTCGCTGGATCCAGGCGAGGATGGTTTCCCGTGTGCGCTGTATAAAGGACAGCAACAAACCTCCCAGAAGTAATAATCCAAAGAATTCATACAAATGGACGCTCCAATCCAGTGGGACGATGAACCGTTCGCCCGAGCTCATGAACAGAGCGGTCCATAAATTGTATACGAGCCCAAGAGCGAGGGGCAGCCAGCCGATCAACCCGTGATAATGCCATGCAGCCGCGACGCCCACACTGAAGAGAAGGACATACAAGACAAAAAGAGGAAGCTGGCTGCTTACCAGCGGCGTTTTCCAAAATGTGTGCTGCGGTGTAAAAATCTCCGAGGGTGACAGGATCTCATCTCGCGCCGGGAACGCCAGCAAGCTGGTGATTTCACTGTTGACAAAATGATTGGCCGCCGTGCGCAAAATGAAATCAGGATGTTGCTTAAAACTTTCGATGGCCATGCGGGTCAGGCGGCTGGAATATTGGGCATCGTTTTCACCGGGTAACTTTGGCAACAGCTCATTTCCCATGCTTCCGCTCCAGCGCCGTGCCATAGTCATGGTTTGCGAAATGGGGTTATCCAGGATCAGACCGCCAGCCGCAATGTAATTTCGTGTCAGCCACGGAACAATCACGATCGCAAACCCGATGCCTATCAAGATGGAACCTTTGGCCCACTGCTTCCAGTTCGGAAGAACAAAAAAGGCCAGCACCACAAGGGGAACAAGAAGGACTGAACTTTGCAGCCTGACCAAGGCTGCCGCCCCGAGCAACCCACCGATCAGAAGAGAGAGCCAGGCCGGTGGCCGGGAAGAGCGCAGCCAGCAAATTGAAAGCAAGGTGACCAGACCGATCAGGAGCGCGGCAGGAAGCTCAGAAAGGTACAGCTTGGAGTACGTGACATTGCTGGCAAAAGGCACAGCAATGTTGGCGTTGATATCGCGGAACGCTGCCAATATGGACAGACTCAGCCCCAACGGTATGCCGCCGATCTCTTTGCCCAGGAGGTAGAGCACTACCGGAAAAAATGCCAGCACCAACGTCTGCAAGACAATGATGTTTTTATAGTCTTGATTCCCCAGCAAATGAAACCAGGTGAGAACGCCGACATAAAACGGACGTGCAGGAATTTCAGGCCATGTGAAGCCATTCCCCGTCAAAGCAGATTGAGCATATTCCGCATAGAACTGGGCATCAGAGAATGGGTAAATTTCAAAATTAGGCTGGCGCGGTGTTGTGGCGGTGTAGGCAGTATGGATGGGCTGGCTGAGCCAGAGGAGGACCGTAAAGATGTAAATCCCAAAGGGAATCCATTTTTGGCGATTCCTTGAGATCACTGGAGGGAAAAACAGCAAGACCCCAAGGAACATCAACGTGAGAAGGATCTGCCATTCGAGGAAGGGAATCGGCGCGTCGCCCCAGTTGTCATCGGGCGTAATGCCAATCCTGGTAACAATAACGACAATCCCAAGCAGAAAGAAAAATACAAGCGAGAAGATGACCGTTTTCCAGATCGGTTTGAGAGTCGCGAAAACTGTTCTGGCATTGTCATACCGAATCCATGCAATCAGCGCGGCGAGCTCCAGGGCGGCCAGGCCAACCCATAAAAGAATAGGATGGAGGCGCGCTGCGTAAACGAGATAGAGCGGGTCATTTTTGAATAAGGGAACAGCAGCCAGAACAGAGATGGAGCCAAGGACCGCCAGGAGGGCAGCCAGATAGGTGAAATCCCAGAATAAAGGATGTTTATCCAGATCAAGCCAGGTTTGACGGAAACTCTCTCGGCGGCTCAGCAGCCACAGCATGACCGAGACCGCGGTTAAAACCAGCGCCATGCCAATCAGAGCCAGCCTCGCAGACGAGAAGCCAAAGGCAAGCGGATGCTCTGTATCCGTCGGAATGAGCACAAGCCATAGGAATGCAGCCAGCCCCTGGATACTCCATAGACCGAACAGCAAGCTCCAATGATCAGGTTTCGTTGTTTTCATCGGTGATATCCATGTATGCTACCTGGCAACTTCTGACGGTCAATCCAGATTCTCCAGAATGACCTGGCAGACTTGTTCGGCCTGGGCAACTGTGAAATGGTGATCGTTGAAGAGATTGATGACATTCCCCGCCAGGGCTTCTGCCTGGGGTGCTGTCCCCTCATCCATGATCCCGGCCAGAGAAGCGTAGTGCGAGCTTGCGAATAATCCCGCTGCAAAAATTCGGTCCAGGATGTGCTGTTTATTTTTCACGCGGATGTTAAAACGCCAGTTCTGGAACCCGCCGGGCAACTGGATCTCTTCAGGAAGGGCACTCGCATAGATTTGATTGAGGGAGAGGCGCTGCTCGAGGGATTGCAGGAGCTTTTTTTCAAGCCGTTCCACGTAGTTATTCCAGGTTGGAACCGGTGTATTTGTCTCCAACCAGCCGCTGTCCTGGTAAAAAAACCGGGCTCGCGCCGCTACGGCCGCTTTGTAGGACTTCTCAATTTCCTCGTGATCTTTCGGATCGAATGGTAAATGCGCAGGCTGATAATCAAATCCTTCACGCAGAAAGGCATAGCCGCCGAAGTTCAGTTCCACGATCTTGGCGTACCCTGTGCTGTAAAGTTGGACGTCCGCTGTATTTGTGGAATCAGGCTCAGTATCAGGGATGCAAAGGCAACGGTCATCGATCATGAGCAGATCAGGAAACTCTGACTTGATCGACTCGAAAAAATCATTCGGTGTGGATGTTTCGCCATAAGTGTGTGCATAGAGCAGCCCGCCAAATGGACGCTCATGGATCAACGCCTTAGCCTGTTCCAGATCCATATGCCGAGTCTTGGCTGAGATGTCCACCAGTTGAAACGGGACGCGCGCTTTCAGAAATGTGATTGGGACGATAGGACAAATGTTGGCAGGCAGCAGCCAGGGACGCTTATCCTTTGCACGTACCAGCAAACTATAGATGATGGCCGAAGCCCGCGGCGCCTGGACGATTTGCATCTCCGCTTACACATCCTTGCGGACCAAAATGGTGAAATCGTACAAGCCGTAATCGTGGAGCAAGGCTACGTTACGCGAAAAATTGCGCTTGCAGAAATCAAAGAAAAACAACGGATCGCCATAGAAGAGATCGGGGCGCTGCGCCATGCGATCTGCATCGGAGTATTTGGTCAGCATATTGAAAGAGAAGCCCTTTGAGCACAGGGCGTCCATGCGGCGAAGAGTGGTCACCACGAATTCCTGCCAATCCTCATAACTGGCATCAAGTTTGATATTAAAGATCGCCCCGGCAAGCAGGTAATCTGCCACGGGAACGTCGCTCTCCACCATGGTGAAATGCGCGTTCGGAAAACTCTCGTGACTCTCGCGACCCGCGATCACCATTTTCTCGATCAGATCAATGCCGTAATACTCGAACTGCCAGCCTTTCTGTTGGAGAAAATCGAACATGGCACCATAGCCGCTTCCATAGTCGATCACTGAAAACGGTTGTGCTGGATTGATCACTTTGACAAGCTGCTCAAAGCGGCGCTCCTGGGGTTCGGGCCCGTTGTAGTCCACGCCTTTGGGGGTCGTGCCAAACGCTTCGAGTTTTTCAGAGAAGTAGTCATTCAGTTTTTTCTGGGTCTCATCAATGGTCATATTGCCTCGAGGCTACATGTACTTGAGCGCGTCTTTGCCAGTCATAAACAACAAGTCCAGAATGCTCACATACTGATCATAGGGCGGGTAAAACTGTGGGTACTCAAGATAATTGTATTCCATGTATTCGAGCGTGATGCCCGCTTCGGTGAACTTTTCCGGCTCGATGTAATCCCTGGCAGACGGGCCGCTGATATAGTGTTTCGCCCCGACCCGGTTCAGGATCTGGATCAACCGGTCGGTTTTGAGCCCATCAATGCCGGGCAACTCTGAGGAACGCATAAAACGCGTCGAAGCGATGCCCAACTCGCGGCTGAGGACTATTGAGGTCTCGATCGTAAAGTCCGCGAGACACTCGTCGCGGCGGCTGTAGAACGATTCCAACAAAGGTAAATATGCTTTGAAGTATGGGCTTTTGTTATAAGCGATTGTCAGCGCTTTGAGATGATTCTTCGCCCACGGCCTGGACCAATCGATGCGCACATCCTTGATCGGGATCCCCGCGGTGACGCCCTTGCTGTGCACAGGGATGGTCAGCCATTGTTTGCCCCGGGGCGTTTTGATCTGGTTGCGGTTGCGCCAGCCGTGTTTGTCGTATTGGACATCATCGTAAAAAATGAACAAATCCGCCCGGCGGATCTGATCGAAGTAGCCTCGCCACGAGATATAAGATGGCTGCAGGATGACAACGTTCACTTGCCCACTACCTCATGGATCACGTAGGAGGGTTTGTCCATGCTACGGTCGAACATGCGCGCAAGATACTCGCCAAAGATACCCAGCCCAAACAACTGCGCGCCGCTGAATAGAGCAATAATGGATGCCAGGAAGGGAAACCCCGGCAGACTGCCGGCGGTGAAATAAATGACCAGCACGTAAATGAACACGCCCATCCCGAACAGTGTCATCCCAAAACCGACCCAGCTTGCAAAGCGCAAGGGCAGGGTGCTATACCCGATCAGGATCAGCATGGCCGCCCGCACCAGCATCCGGAAGCTGTAATTTGTCCGTTCTGCCTGGGCAATATTGACTTCCACCGAAGTGAAACGTGTGGTCCCCCAGGAAAGCAAGACGTCGAGGATCAAAGATGGACTCTGGAAATTGGCAAAGGCATCGCGCAGACTGGTCCGAAAGGCTCGGAATGCGGATACGTTGCGGACAGAGGGCAAGCCGATCACTTTGGCCAGAATCAATTTTATACTTGCAGTCAGGAAATTGCGCCAAAATCCCTGGGGCAGCTTACGCGGCGCTCCGTAGACCACGTCATAGCCTTCGTCCAACTTTGCCAACAACCGCGGAATTTCTTCTGGCGGATGTTGGAGGTCCTGATCCATGGTGACAACGATTTCATGGCGCGCTGCGCGGACGCCACATAATGTGGCATTATGTTGTCCGTAATTGCGCATCATGCCAACCCCAATAACACACGGGTATTGTTGGGCCAAACGTTGAATGACCGGCCAGCTGTTATCGGGGCTGCCGTCATTGACAAGGATGATCTCGTAATTTTGTGCAAATGTGGGTAACATCTTGCTGAGCTGCTCAACCAGGGGCCCGATGAGAGTTTCCCCTTTATAGACAGGAACGACGATGGAGAGATTCATACGGGGGATTATTTTACCATTCACATCATAACTGGACCCCGTGCCGGTCTGCCAGGATCAGCAACGTACGAGCGATCTCTGCAGACTTCCGTTCCTCATTCCAGCCGAGCGCGTTGCCAAGGGCCTTTGCCAGTTCTTCGACCATCTCACCGTTCACGCGACCCAACATCGCCAGCATCGAGCGCCTGAGCAGAAAATCATCCAGATGGCAGATCTTTTCGTGCTGCGCCAGGAAAATAATCTCACGCAGCGTAAAATCCGGCAGGGATCTCAGAATGAAATCGGTACCACCGTTCATATAGGTGGCAATGCTTTCAGCGCGCGTGCCGTAACGCTCGAACAGAGTCTTTAATCGTTCGCGGCTCACGCCCGTCCAGGCGGAAAGGCTTTCGATCTGGCGTCTCATCTCGGCCGGGTCACGCGGGTAGCCGCGTCCACCTCCGACGGGCAGAGAACGCGTATTTTTTTGCCGGGATAGCTTGAGATAAGCCAGTGCCTTGTCGGTCACTTGCTCTGAGAAGGCGCGGAACGATGTCCACTTGCCACCCACCAGGGAATAGATCGGGAAGCGACGGTTCGTCCAATCGCCGCTGAGCACTTCGATGCTGTGGTCGCGTGAGATCTGCGAGGCGCTTTTCGCCGTGGAACGTGGCAACGGCCGAACGCCCGCGTATTGAAAAACGATGTCCTCGCGGGTCAGGGTGATGTCAGGAAAGATACGCCGCGTCAACGTCAGGAAGTAGTCGATCTCTTCATCTGTGCAGTAGGCTTCATCAGGATTCTCGATCGGAATGTCCGAGGTGCCGATCAACACACGGTCATACAGAGGGAAGATGAGTACAATCCGCCCATCTTCATTTTCAAAAAAGAATTCGTTTTCACCAATGACTTTACGAAGCTCATCGTGCTTTACGATAATGTGCGAGCCCTTAGTGCCGCCGATGAAATGGGTGGAAAGACCGAGTTTACTGTTTGTAAAGTCGATCCAGGGACCGGCCGCGTTGATGACAAGCCTGGGGTGCACGTCATAGGTTTCATCGGTCAGCTCATCGCGCAGCAGGATCGTATCCTCGTTCCCGCCGACCATGCTCACATAGTTGATGGCGCGTGCGGCTGGGTTTTCGGCTTCGGCGTCGAGGATCAGCTCGATCGCCAGGCGTTCCGGGTGCAGGATCGCGCCGTCATAATACACAGCCGTGTTGGCAATGTCCGGATTCAGATGCTTCCAGCGGGAAAGCGATTCGTCGCGTGAGTAAAACTTGTGTTTCGGGACCGTGCGCTGTCTGCCTGTATAGGCATCGTACAACATCAAGCCAATCTTGATAACGACGGAGCCACGCTCGGCAGGCCTATTGAGCAGGCCCAAAAATTTCAGCGGCGCATTGAGCACGCCCGAGAAGCGCTTAAAAATAGGTATGGTAGTTGGCAGGGGCTTTACAACATGTGGCGCGTTTTGCAACAAGCGGTTGCGTTCCCGCACCGCTTCACGGACGAGGCGAAACTCTCCATTTTCAAGATAGCGGATGCCTCCATGGGCCATGTGGGAAGAAGCCGAGCTTGCCCCCGAACAAAAATCCCCTTTTTCAACCAATAAAACATCCACACCATTCAGGGCAAGATCACGAAATGTGCCAATGCCATTGATGCCTCCGCCGATGATCAAGACGGAAACCTCAGATTGATTCTTTAATGCAGACAGGATCTCGTTGCGATTCATTTCAATAAAATGCCGACCTGACAGTTTTTAGAGAAAAGGTACTTTAGTGAGTATAACGTCTTTCATCGCTCCGCGTACATTGCAAAACTCTATCGTTATTTCATGCCTTCCCCCATTGACGCCCACCGGCCAGAAAGGATTTCCCGTTCATGGGCTTTTTCCCGGCAGGTTGGACTGCATCGAGGATGAGCAGCCCATCGCCCGTTCCGACCGCAGGCTGGTCCCGATACACCAGCCTCTCCCCCGCCTCGGCATTCCCTGCTTCCACATGAGCGCGATGGACTTTGAGCAAAGTCCCATCGAAATCCATGAATGCGCCGGGCCAGGGATTGAAAGCGCGCACGCGCCGCTCCAGTTCCTCCGCGGGGCGCGTGAAATCGAGCTGACCTTCTTCCTTTTTAAGCATCGGTGCGTAAGTCATGCCTTCTTCAGGTTGAGGGGTCGGCAGTATTTCCCCGGAAAAATAGCCGGGCAGCGTCTCGATCAGCAGGTCTGCTCCCAGTTGAGATAACTTTTCAAAAACGGAACCCGCCGTATCCTCGCGCGTGAGCGGGATGGATCGTTGTGAAAGGATGGGACCCGTATCGAGCCCCACATCCATTTTCATGATGGTGACGCCTGTCTCTTGATCCCCGTGCAAGATCGCGGCGTTGATCGGCGCCGCACCGCGCCAGCGCGGGAGTAATGAAGCATGCACGTTGATGCAGCCAAAGCGCGGCAGGTACAACACATCCTTCTTGAGGATCTGCCCGAATGCCGCGACCACGATCAGATCAGGCTTCCAGGCCTGTAGCTGCTCCATCGCTTCCGGCTGGCGAAGCTTTTCCGGTTGGATGATGGGAATATCAAGCTCCTGTGCCAGCAGCTTGACAGGTGGCGGCCTGAGCTCACGGCCGCGTCCCGAGGCGCGATCCGGTTGAGTCACGACACCCACCACTTTATAGTTTTGAGCAAGGGCTCTGAGAGTTGGCAGCGCAAAATCAGGCGATCCCATGAAGACAACGTTGGTCATGCGGTCATTTTACCAGTAGAGGCAGGCTTACATTCGCCTTACCATTGATAAATCTTGTTGCTTTTTGAATTGAATGGTTGTACAATGTTGAAAATTAAATCCCAGATTAATTCGGAGGAACTCATGGAAAACCGACCTTTGGACGTCACCAACGATGATAGACTATGGGGAGCACTTAGTTACGTATTTGCACCGATTGTTGGCATCATCGTCATGCTCATGGAAGACAAGAAAAACCGCCCCTTTGTGAAGTTCCATGCTATACAGTCCATTGTGGCAAGCATTGCATTCTGGATCCTTGCAACAATTATCACCACTGTGACCATTGGCTTCGGTGGCTTATGTGTACCACTGCTCTGGCTGGTTTTTCTGTACTGGGCCTATAAAGCATATCAGGGTGAGATGGTCAACATCCCCGTGATCACAAACTTCATTCGAAACCAGGGTTGGGCATAAGTTCTTTTGAAGACACAAAAAGCTCACACCATGGTGTGAGCTTTTTATTTTTAATAGAAAGCAATCGTTTCCGCCTTGTTCATGGTCCCCAGCGCGGCTGATAATCGCAATAATCGTTATTGGTCAACCGCCGCAGGTCGGTGCCGTCGGTGCGGATGATGTATATCTCGCAGCCGTGATCATCGCCATAATGATCGAAATAGGCCGTGAAGGCAACCCATTTTCCATCCGGTGAAAACGAAGGCCCCTGGCTGTTGCCGCCGGTCGGAGTGAGCTGGCGTGCATTCGAGCCATCGGCATTCATGATGTAGACTTCACGGTTCCAGGAAGGGCCAGTGTAGGTAACGATAAACTGTCCATCTGGTGACCAGTCACTGCGACCGCGGATGGCCGGCAGATTGCTGAGCTTGCGCAAGCCATTCCCGTTGCGGTTGACCACGTATAACTGTGTCGCTCCCTCCCCACCAGACGCAAACAGAATCTGATTGCCATCGGGCGACCAGGTAGGATCCCAGCCGAAGATTTGTGGGATATTGGCTGCATCTTCCCCGTTCCGGTCCATGATCATAATTTGCATGTTACCGGTTGTGGGATTCCCGCGCACAAATGTGATCGACGTTCCATCCGGGGAGACTTCCGGCGCGGTCAACACGCCGATCCGGTTGGTCAACTGTTCCACGCGGCCGTCACTGAGGGCAAGGCTGTAAATCTCATATATATTGGCCTCGCGGAAAGAAGAATAGAGCACAGTCTGTCCATCGGGTGCAAGAGATGGATAAAAATGGCGGCGGTTATTGTCGGTGGTCAACCGGCGCATTCCCGAACCGTCCGCGTTCATGATGCAGACCTGATCCATGGCCTGGACCTTGAACAGCTGACAGGTAAAGACAATATGTCCGGTGAGCTGATCCGCAGCAGAAGGAAACGGAATGGAGCCCTGTCCGGAGGGAGCAGCCGGAGTAGGGTTTGAGAGAGTGATATTAGGCACAGGAGTCGCTGCATTGGACGTTGGCAAACCTCCCTGTCCAGGTACTCCAGCTATCCCAGTTACACTGAGAAAGGGTGCATCCTGCGTTGGCGAATCAAAAATGGCGGTCGCGCCCGGCTCGGTAACAACGGGCGTTGAAAACCCGTTGGGAGTAGAGGCTTGCAGTGTGGCGAACAAGTCAGAGGTGGGAGAAGAGGCGACAGGCCGGTTACATCCCACTATAAAAAGAATTAACAGACATAATGTAAGATAGAATTTATGCTTATTCATCCAGTTCTATTGATTCAAGAAAGAATTCTTCACCTGATAATATTTTGGCACCATAACTACCGCAATACGGACAATGGATCTTGCCACCTTCAGGACTGTACTTCGAAAAACATGCCATGCATTGCACTTCTGCTTTGATAAAACGAAAGTGAAGCTGCGCCTGTTCCGCAAGGGTACCCTGGCTGATCTCTTCCCAATGTTTTTGAATGGAATGCTGATCAAGTTCGGAAATCTCTCCCACGGCAATCTGAAGGCTTTTGATGCGCCTGGCATCTGATTGACGCGCTCTTAGAAGCGCGTTCGAGAGGAGGGATTGAGTTGCATTTAGTTCACGCATGGAATTCTTAAGTGATTGATAAACTGCGCATCTTCCCTGTTACAGGAAGATTGCGCAGTTTACGAAGAGAAGAGTATCCCTCAGGACGGTCTATAAGCCGCATTCTGTCCATGGCATTTGGTCAAAGACCATGCCACTGGGCGATCATCTCTCTGGGCGGTGCGTCACCGCGCCGCTCGATGCGACCTACCCGGGACTGGCTCTCTCATCGCATGAGAGAGCACGTATGAAGACGAGCAGTCTCCCGCCATCCGCGGATGGCTTCGTCCCTACTTGGTCTTGCTCCCGGCGGGGGTTACCTGGCCATCCACATTACTGCAGATGCCGGTGGTCTTTTACACCACCTTTTCACCATCACCCCTCACCTCTTGCGAGATGAGCTGGCTGTTTGTTTCTGTGGCCCTCATCCGGCAGGTTAGCTCCTCACGGAGGCATCCCCGCCCCGGGTGCTATCCGACGCCGTGCTCTATGGAGTGCGGACTTTCCTCGATCCCGACAACGCAGGACCGCGATCGCCCAACCGACCTGAGGCGGCATTATGATACACGCAAGGGAACTAGGCGTCAACCACAGTTGACAGGATTCAAACAAAATTCTTAAACAAGTCAGGCTACCACTCTCAGGCTTTCGCCGGCAGACTTCACCAGGCATTACAAACCTATCAAAAATGAAGTTAGATTTTGGTCTGTATACCAATGAAAACACTTTAATAAATTCTCAGACAAGCGGTAAAATAAGGAAGAAGAGAGTAAGCTGAACCTAATGGAGTCCTTGTGAGCAATTGGCCCGGGAAGTATGTCATTGGTCTGACAGGTAATGTCGCAACCGGCAAAAGCGTTGTACGCCGCATGCTGGAACATCTTGGCGCGTACACCATCGACGCCGATGCCCTCTCGCATCGCGTCATTTCAAAAGGCGCGCCAGGTTACCAGCCCGTTCTGGAAACTTTCGGTAAGTGGCTGCTCGACAAGGACGGACAGATCAACCGCAGCAAGCTGGGAAGCCTCGTCTTTTCGGATCCTGAAGCCCTGGCACAACTGGAAGCGATCATCCATCCGTTTGTTGGGCAGGCCATCGACATCCTGGTCCGGCGAGCCAGCCAGAGGGTGATCGTGGTCGAAGCGATCAAGCTGCTGGAGTCAAACCTGCGGGCAAAATGTGACACGATCTGGGTCACCGATGCACCCCAGGAAATCCAGGTGGAGCGACTGATGCGCAAGCGCAGCATGAGCCAGGAAGATGCTTTGCAGCGTGTTCAGATGCAACCTGCGCAGAAGATAAAGCTCCACGCGGCCAATACGGTCATTACCAACCACGGCTCCTACGATGACCTGTGGAAACAGGTCAATGAAGCCTGGAAGAGGGCACTGCCTTCCGAGGAGCCCGGCCCTGCAACACAGGTCATCACCAAGCCTGCAGCCGGATCACTCTCGCTGCAACGCGCGAAGCCCCGTGACGCCCAAAAGATCGCCGACCTGATCACACGCTTAAGCAAAGGCAAGCGCACTATGACGCAGGACCAGGCAATGGAAGCGTTTGGTGATAAAGCGTTCCTCCTGCTTCTCATGGATCAGGAACTCGTTGGCATTATAGGCTGGCAGGTGGAAAACCTCGTCGCACGGATCACCGATCTTTTCCTCGACCATCGCGTCGCTCCTGCGCAAGCGCTGCCTCTAATGATCCAGGAAGTCGAACGCGCCTCGGGCGACCTGCAGTGTGAGGCCGCTCTGATCTTCCCGCCTATGGATCTGGTCGGTTTTGACAGTGTTTGGAGACAGATGGGATACGAGCGACGCGCGCCGAGTGCACTGGGCGTGCAAGCCTGGGAAGACGCCGCGCTCGAATCGATGCCGAGTGGTTCAGCTCTATTCTTCAAGCAACTTCGCACCGACCGTGTCCTACGACCGATCTAGGAACCTGGCATACAAGGCGTATTACGCCTCTTGATCAAAGCAATTATTTCAGGGCGGGAAGTTGTTGCCAATCGGCGCGGAAACCGTCATGGTTTATATATTCTAAGCCGAGATTCAGCGACCGAGACTATACTGACTGACGCGTTCATAAATGGCGAATTTTCTTAATAACCTCCTCTTTGTCTTTGAGCGCCTAGACTGGTTGAGCGTTCTCGATATCCTGCTTGTCACGCTAATTTTCTTTGTATTGCTCTATTCTCTGCGCGATACACAGGCAATGGTGCTTCTGCGAGGCGTGATCTTCCTCGTGGTGGCGCTGGTATTACTGACAACTTTGGTGGAACTGCCTGCCTTCTCCTGGCTGGTCCAGAGCACTTTGCCAGCTCTACTCCTCGCCATCCCGGTTATCTTCGCGCCAGAGATTCGCCGTGCGCTGGAGCGACTCGGGCGCGCCGGAACGGTCACCATTATTCAGTCCTCCAGCCAGGCCACAGATGAAGAGGTGCAAAAGGCGCTGCATGCCGTGGTGGAGGCTGCCGCGCGGCTCTCTGCACGCCAGCACGGCGCACTGATCGTCATTCAACGCATGGACAGTCTCGATCAATATATCGAGACTGGTGTGCAAATGCGCGCGCACGTGACGCCGGAACTGCTGCTACAGATCTTCTATCCCGATACACCTTTGCATGACGGCGCAGTGGTCATTGCGCAGGGACGCATGGTGGCCGCGGCTTGTGTGATGCCCCTCTCGGCAAGCGGCATTCTTAATCGCTCCCCCGAACGCCAAATGGGCCTTCGCCATCGTGCGGCACTGGGGATCTCCGAGGTCAGCGATGCGATCGCCGTGGTCGTTTCCGAGCAAAGCGGTTCCATCTCGATCGCCCACGCGGGCCGCATGATTCGCCGCATCGATCCCGAACGGCTTGAAAACATCCTCGCAGCCTTCTTCCGGCCCGATGCAACCATGCCGCAACGGGCATGGTTGAGAAAAGTCTTCCCGCACATGTTCCGTAAGGATGAGTAACATGCGCATGTTTGCAAAGAACCTCCGTACGTTCCTCCTGTCGCTCGTGCTGGGCGTTTCTGTTTGGGTATCGGCCGTCAGCGCGGCCAATCCTAATGAAGTGGGTACATTCCCGCGACCGATCCCCATCGAAGTTGTCGGGCAGGATCCCTCACTTGTACTAACCAGTGAGATACCCTCAACGATGCAGCTAACTCTGCGTGCCCCTCGTTCCGTCTGGGACGCGTTAACAGCCAATGAAGATTCTGTACAGGCAACGCTCGATCTTTCGGGGCTCAGTGCAGGCGAACATTCGCAGGAGATTCAGATCGCGGTCGCGGCGCGGCCGTACCAGATCGTGCTCGCGAACCCTTCAGCTGTTCCCGTGGTTCTTGAATCCATCTCCAGCCAGACGTTTCCCCTTTCCCTTTCGCTGACCGGGCAACCCGCGGCCGGCTATCAGGTGGGCGAGGCAACGATGGAATTGACGGAAGTCACAGTCTCAGGTCCTGAGTCACTTGTACTGCAAGCCACGCGGGCGCGCGTCCTTGTCAGCCTCGACGGTGTTCGTGAGAGCATCGAGGAGTCTATTCCCATCCAGATCCTGAACGCACAAAATGAAGTATTGCAGGGCCTTACGATCAATCCCGAAGCGGTGCAGGTAAACATTCCCATCAGCCAGCAAGGTGGCTTCCGCGATGTGGCAGTCAAAGTGGTCGTGCAGGGACAGCAAGCGGCCGGGTATCGCATCGAGAACATTTCCGTCTTCCCGCCTGTGATCACGGTCTTTGCCTCCGACCCTGAGCTGGTGAGTGAACTACCCGGTGTCGTCGAGACACAACCCCTCAGCCTGGACGATCGTAAAGAGGATATTTCGACGCGCCTCTCCCTCAATCTCCCTGAAAATATCACGGTTGTCGGCGCGCAGACGGTGCAGGTGCAGGTAAGCATCTCACCTATTCAGACCAGTGTTACACTCTCGAACCAACCGATCAGTGTGAACGGGCTTGAAGAAGGCTTAGCGGCCCAGGTCTTCCCCGAGACTGTGGATGTGATCGTCTCAGGGCCTCTGCCTGTGCTGGATACATTGGTATCGCAAGAGGATATCGTAGTATCCGTGGATGCCTCCGGCTTGGAGATTGGCACCTATCAGCTCACGCCAGAAGTCAGGGCGTTGGTGGATAATGTACTGGTAGAATCCATCTTGCCTGGCACGGTGGAAGTGGTCATCTCCCCGCCAGTCACGCCGACGATTACACCGTTCCCAACACCATAACTCAAACACAAAGAACATAAAGTAGGTCTTTCCCTGAAAGATGCAGCAAACCTTCGTGTCCTTTGTTAGAAAAGAAATTATGCCTAAACCAATTGTTGCGCTCGTTGGCAGACCCAACGTAGGAAAAAGCACCTTATTCAACCGCCTGGTCGGGGAGCGTATGGCCATCGTGGACGATACCCCCGGCACAACGCGCGACCGTCTATTCGGGGAAGCCGAATGGAACGGGCGCGCTTTCCACGTGGTGGATACAGGCGGCATCGATCCGACCCATGGCGGTAGGACCCCCTTATCGATCGGCTCTGCAGATTTCATTGACGATATCCGCCTACAGGCGAAGGTCGCCATCGATGAAGCGGATGCAGTTCTCTTTGTCAACGATGGCGAAACAGGTGTTACAGCTGCGGATCTTGAAGTTGCAGACATCCTCCGCCGCTCACAGAAAAAATTACCAGATGGAACGTTCTGGCCCCCGATCTTTGTGGTGGCCAATAAAACAGAATCTAGAGAGCGGCGGGACGCGGCTCCTCAATTTTACGAGTTGGGGCTGGGTGAGCCGTATGCTGTTTCGGCGGTACATGGGACAGGGACCGGTGACCTGCTCGATGCGCTGGTTGCCGCTTTCCCCCCGCAGGATGCGCAAGAGGAAGATGACAGCATTAAGATTGCCATTGTAGGCAAACCCAATGCGGGCAAGTCGAGTCTTCTAAACAAACTAGTCGGAGGAGAACGCGCCATCGTCAGCCCGATCCCGGGAACTACGCGCGATGCCACCGACACTAAGATCGAGTTCAACGGTCTGCCGATCACGTTGATCGACACGGCCGGCATCCGCAAGCGTGGCAAGATCGAGCCCGGTGTAGAGCAGTTTAGCGTGCTGCGCTCCTTCAAAGCCATCGAGCGCGCCGACGTGGCACTGCTGATGATCGACGCGACCACGGGGATTACCTCACAGGACGCCCACATTGCCGGCTTCATTCTCGAGGAATGGAAATCGTGCGTGGTGATTGTCAACAAATGGGACGCGGTGGAGAAGGATGCCTACACCATGGAGGAATACACGCGCAAGATCCGCGCCGACTTGAACTTCATGGATTACGTCCCGCTGCTGTTCATCTCCGCCAAGACCGGCCAGCGCGTCGACCAGGTGCTGCCGATGGCGCTGCGCGTGCAGGAAGAGCGTCTCGCCCGCCTGACAACCTCCAAGATCAATGAGGTCATCCACAAAGCCCAGGACGCGCACCCCCACCCTTCCCACGCGGGAAGACAGTTGAAGATGTTCTACGGCACCCAGGTCCGCTCCGACCCGCCTACGTTTATGATCTACGTCAATGATCCGAAGCTGATGCACTTCACGTATCTTCGTTATCTGGAGAACCAGATCCGCGCGGAGTATGGTTTTTTGGGGACGCCGATACGAATTGTGACGAAGGGGAGACGCGAGTAATCTTCTATCATTCATAGAAACTCGTAACTGAAATTGTTCATGCCCCAAAAACGACGACGCGTATCCCGGCGCTGGATGAATACAGCCGCGCTTCTTATTCTGGTCGCGCTAGCGGCCTATTCTCCGATTGTTAACTGGTGGCAAGGCCTTCCCTCCAGCAGCAAATTTCTCCTGCTGGCAGTGACAGGCTTTGTCCTCATGATAGGAAACGGTGGAGTGTTTGCATTCCTTGTTTATCGCAAACACGAACGTGAACGGATCTGGCGGCTTGCGATGGCCGGATGGCAAAACGGTTCGCGAAGTGCTGAAAACAGGCAGAGGCAATCTGCTATACATTTATCAGACTTGGAGCTCGAAAAGTTGGCAGAACAAGTCTATAAAAAATTAGGCTATAGGGTCCAACATGTCGGGCAAACAGGCGATCATGGCATAGACGTCCTGCTCACCAATCCAAATAACCAGAAAGAAATTGTCCAGTGCAAACAGTGGAGTAAACCCGTTGGCGAAGCCGCGCTCAGAGACCTCTACGGGGCCATGATGCACGATCGCGCCATACGCGGCTGGATCTGGGCCCCGCGCGGCTTCAGCGGACCTGCCAGAGCCTGGGCAAAAGGCAAGCCAATCGTTCTGGTGGATGATATGGAGATCGATCGTTTGATCGGGATAGCGTATAAGAATAAATAGACACAAACCGGCTAACGAATTTTCTGGAACAACTTAATTAACAATCCCGTTAAATCAGCAACTCACTTCACCGCTGGAAGAAACATCTATGAAACACATCGCAATCCTCTTCCTCTTTTTGCATTTATTCTGCAGTTCTTGTCCACCTGTGGTACAGGTTGCAACAGTTCCAGCCATGCGAGAATCGACGAGGACACCAACGAGCCTGCCAAAACTGACCTTTACACCGACCTCGCTGTCAGTGATCACACTAACACCCACGTTTACACTCACAATCGCTCCAACACTCGATCCTATCCGCAGGACACCACCAACGCTCATGCTGCACCGCCCCAGCCTTCAGTTTGATTCGCTGGCGTTTCTAAAAGAATTTATCAAGATCCTCCAGCAAAACAACATGAGCGTAGTGACATATCGGGACATCTCTGTAAACCCGGATCTCACGGCGACGGAATCAGGGAAACTATTCGTCATCACCATTGATGATATTTCCCTTGCCTACCCTATGAATCGACAGGTGATCGAGATGACCGAGGTATTGAGAGAAGCCGGTTATCCCGCTGTGCTGGGCGTCGTCACAGAGACAGATTATCCCTTTCCAGAAACTGTCACTCTATTAAAAGAGCTTTCCGAATCAGGCTGGGAGATTGCATCACACACAGATCATCACGCCAACCTGGGAAAATTGGAGAAGGCATCCGCCAATTTAGTTTATCAAGAGGTCACAACCAGCCTGGATAAAATTGAAAAAGCCATTGGCATCCGTCCGATCACGTTAGTTTTACCGGAAGGCCAGATGGTGGACTATATGGAGACACTCGATCATATGCATCTTCAGTGGGTCGTGGGTATAAATGGTGGAGTGAGATATGACAGTCGGGACAAGATCACTTACGTAGGGCGAGAAGGACCGAGCAAGAACGCCGAATACACGTATAAGATCATGAAGATGAGGTTTGGGTTTTGACAGTGATCAGCTATTTGCGTGGGCTTTAAACCAACAGTTAGGCACTCACAGCTTATAATCAATGTGCTGCTGAGGGCATCACTTATGCAGAACATCTATGACTATGTGATTATAGGCGCTGGTTTTGGGGGCAGTGTCTCCGCGATGAGACTGACCGAAAAAGGCTATTCCGTCCTCGTGCTCGAAAAAGGCAAACGCTTCACAGAGAATGATTTTGCTAAATCCAACTGGCAATTCTGGAAATATCTTTGGCTGCCGGCCCTGCGTGCCCACGGGATTCTGCAGATCAGCCTTCTCAAAGGGTTGATGGTCTTGCACGGAGCGGGTGTCGGCGGCGGGAGCCTGGGGTACGCCAATGTGCTTGAAATCCCAAGTAACGAGACCTTTGCCACACCCGCCTGGAACCAGAATATGAAATGGGGCGAAGTGCTCTGTCCGCATTATGAAACAGCAAAGCGGATGCTCGGCGCGACGCGCAATCTCCAATTATGGAACGCCGATCACGTGCTCCGGCAAATGGCAGAGGAACAATGCATGGGACACACGTTCCGCGCCACAGACGTGGGTGTATATTTCGGCGAGGCAGACGTTACGGTCCCCGATCCATATTTCGGCGGCGAAGGCCCGGCCCGCGCGGGCTGCAATCACTGCGGCGGGTGCATGGTTGGGTGCCGTCATAACGCCAAGAATACGCTGCCAAAGAATTATCTGTATTTTGCGGAAAAGAATGGGGCGGAAGTTAAAGCAGAGGTGGAAGTGATTGATGTCAAACCGTGGAATGTGGGCCCTGGATGGTCAACGGTCGACGGTTCACCGCCCCCACACTATGCCGTGATCTATCAATCCTCCACTTCTCTCATCAAACGTAAACATATTGTCTACGCGAAAAACGTCGTTTTCTCAGCGGGCGTGATGGGAACGATGAAACTGCTGCTCAACCTGCGCGATGTGAAACGTTCGCTGCCCGGGCTGTCGGGGAGACTCGGCCAGATGGTTCGGACCAACTCGGAGGCGTTGCTGGGAAGCCTGGCGCGCAAGTCCGACATCAATTATTCGCAGGGAGTCGCGATCTCCTCGATCTACAACCACGATGAGATGACCCGCATCGAGCCCGTCCGCTACCCGGATGGATCGTCGCTGATGCGCTTTCTTGCCGCGCCGTTGATCGACACGGACGTCAGTGTGCCCGTCCGCCTGCTGAAATTTCTCGTCTGGGTGCTGACCCATCCGCTTGATTTTGCGAAGGCGATGATCCTGCCGGGCTGGGCACACAATGTGACCATCCTGCTCGTCATGCAGCCCGCAGATAAGCGAATGCGCCTGCGTATCGGACGAAGCGGTTTTACTCTGTTCCGCCGCGGCATGGTAGCAGAAAATGAACCTGGTTACGAAATCCACGCCCATGTGCGAGGCTCACATGAGTTGACTCGCGAGTTTGCTAAGCGGACAAACGGGATCGCGCTCGGCTCGCTCGGGGAGAACCTGCTGGGCTTGCCAACCACCGCGCACATCCTCGGCGGCGCCCCGATTGGGCAGACTGCCGAGGAAGGCGTGGTGAACGAACGCTTCGAAGTGCACAACTACCCCGGACTATACATCATCGATGGCTCGATCATGCCGGCCAACCCCGGCGTCAACCCCTCGTTGACGATCACCGCGCTGGCAGAATATGCGATGAGCAAGATTCAAAACAAATCCGTTGATTGAGTAGCCCAAGGCGGCAGCCGAGGGCATATCGAAACCAACAAGTAAGCATCAAAGTCTATATGATAATAACTCTTAATATTGGTGGTTTCGATACGTTCATCGCTATCCGCTCGGAACTACTCAACCATCGTTAGAAATAAGGAAATTATGACAACCTTCTCCCCCTCTCGTGAATTTGCAGCACAACTCGATGAAAAAGACTCTCTTGCATCCCACCGCGAGCAATTCATTTCAAACGATCCGAATCTGATTTACCTGGATAGTAATTCTCTCGGGCGCCTGCCCAACTCTGTCATCGAGCGTATGAAAAAAGCTGTTGAAGAGGAATGGGGCACCGACCTCATCCGCGGCTGGAACAAAGGCTGGTGGGAAGCGCCCACGCGCATCGGCGAGAAAATCGCATTTTTGCTCGGGGCCGGCGAAAATCAGGTGGTGGCAGGGGATCAAACGTCCATCAACTTGTTTAAACTTGCAACCGCCGCGCTAACCTTGAACTCGGGCAAGAAGCGCATCATCACAGACACGTTCAACTTTCCATCGGATCTGTACATCCTGCAGGGAATTGTAAGGCTGCTGGGAGATCGCCATGAGATTATTCGCATCGGCGCAAATGATAATGACATCACGCCCGACCTCACCGCGCTGGAGAATGCCATCAACGAAGATACCGCGCTCGTCACGCTCTCGCACGTCACGTTCAAGAGTGGCTATCTTTACGACATGGCACACATCACCGAGCTGGCTCATCGTAAGGGCGCGCTGGTCTTATGGGACTTGAGTCATTCAGCGGGCGCGGTGCCCATTGAGCTCGACCAATGTAATGTGGATTTTGCCATAGGCTGCACGTACAAATATCTCAACGGCGGTCCCGGTGCGCCAGCATTCCTCTATGTAAGTAAGAGGATCCAAAACGATGCCATCTCTCCCATCTGGGGCTGGTGGGGGCAGAGCAATCCGTTTGAATTCGACCTGAACTATGAACCTGCTCCCGGCGTGCAACGGTTCATGGTTGGCACGGCGCCCATGCTCTCGCTGCTGGCAATGGAGGAAGCCTTGAGTCCCTTGCTTGCCGCGGGCATGGAGGCGCTGCGGGCCAAATCCATTCGGATGACCGACTACGCATCTTTCCTGACCGATCATCTGCTTGCACCCTTAGGCTTCTCTCTTGGCTCCCCGCGGGACTCCGCTAAACGCGGCTCCCATATCAGCATCCGCCATGAGGAGGGATATCGCATCAACCGCGCCATGATCGAGGAGATGAGTGTCATCCCCGATTTCCGCGCGCCGGATAATATCCGTCTGGGATTTGCGCCGTTATATCTGTCCTTTACCGACATCTGGGAGGGATTCGACCGCATCCGCAGAGTGGTGGAGGAAAAGCGCTACGAGAAGTATCCAAAACGAAAGCTCACCGTGACATAACCCCGGATGATACAATCACTGTATTGACCAACCGGAGGCAGAGCGACAGTGCGCGTCACTATTTTTCTTGTTGTTTTGATTCTCGCCGCCTGTCAATCCGCGCCCGCAACAGAGGTCGTCATCACGGTGCCCTCAACGTTCAGCCCCAGCGAAACGCCAATCCCTTCACCCACGTTTACTCAAATTCCCACGATCCTTCCAACGCCGACCGTTTCTCCCGCTGAGTTAAGGAGAAGAGCCAACCCGATTTGCGAAAATGCCTTTTACGCATTGGTAGAAACAGGACCGCTTACACGTCCACTTGCTGTGTTGAAAAAGATGACATATGAGGAGAATTCAGTCTGGGAGCTTGCACATCAGCTGCCCCATGTTGGAAGCTTATCTGCCAGCGAAGTGCAAACCCTTTTCTGCATCTCTGAAGCTCGAGCCCAGGCGGGAACATACACCGATGGCTCGCCAGCCTATCAATTATTCTGGGATATCAGAGCAGTCTCGTGGCCGGGCGGCAGGGTGATTGGCAAAAATTCCTTTACCGGTTCCGCCCCGCCAAAGACGAATGTGGTTGCCGCCAGTTCCACCGAAGGATCATTTCCTTATTCGGATTTTGCAGCCTGGGTCTTTAGCGAGGTCGAACATCCGGACTTTATTCACTTCACCGATGCTGTGAC
>DATHTL010000140.1:0-30464 GCA_035463255.1 Anaerolineales bacterium
CAGCCCGGGGATACAACCAGGATGAAGTGCGCCAGCATATTGGCATGGTGTTCCAGAATTTCCTGTTGTTCAACCACCTGACCGCATTCGACAATGTGATGATCGGACTGACAAAAGTGCGCAAGATGGCGAAGGACAGGGCGCGCGAAAAAGCGATGGAAGAGCTGAACCGGGTCGGACTCGCCGATCGGGCAGACCATTACCCCGGCCAGCTCTCCGGCGGACAGCAGCAGCGCGTAGCCATTGCCCGCGCTCTGGCCATGGACCCGCGGGTCATGCTGTTTGACGAGCCCACCTCCGCTCTCGACCCGGAATTGATCGGCGAAGTGCTGGGTGTCATGGAGAAACTGGCGCGTGACCGCATGACCATGCTCGTGGTTACCCACGAAATGGGCTTTGCCCGCGAGGTGGCCGACCGCATTGTGTTCATGGAAAAGGGCAGTATCGTCGAACAGGGTTCCCCCGACGATTTGTTCTACCATCCCAAACATGACCGCACGCGCGAGTTCCTGTGGAAGATCAGCGAGCTGTATGGCAAGAAGGAGAAGGGAAAGGCCGCGGCTCCATGAGCGATTTTTACGCCTTCTTCATCCGCTTCCTGCCGGATCTGCTGAAAGGCGCAGGAATTACCCTGCTGCTCACTGCCCAGGGTTTGATGGCAGGGTTTGTGCTGGGTCTGCTTGCCACCCTGGCGCGTACCTATGGAAGCAAATTCTGGCGCGGGCTGGCTGTGGGCTACATCGAATTGTTCCGCGGCACGCCGCTGCTGGTGCAATTGTTTTTGATCTATTATGGCCTTCCGGGGCTGGGCATTACCCTGTCCCGTGAGCTTTCGGCTTTCCTCGCACTTGGATTGAACAGCGGTGCCTACCAGGCGGAATACCTGCGCGGCTCGATCCTGGCAATTGGCGACAGCCAGATGATGGCCGGCCGCTCCATCGGCCTGTCCAGGTGGCAGACGATCTGGTACGTGATCCTGCCCCAGGCCCTGCGTCTGGCGATACCGGCCTGGTCGAATGAGCCGGTGTCCCTTTTGAAATCAACGGCGATCGTTTTTCTGATTGCTGTCCCGGAGCTGATGGCAAAAGCCAAAGCGATCGCGGCCAGAACCTACGACCCGATCGGTTCCTATCTGGCGGTGGCTTTGATCTATCTCGCCATTGTCTATATTCTGGATGCTTTCCTTCGCTGGCTGGAGCGAGCATCCCGTATTCCGGGATTTGAAATGGAAGGAAAAAGAGCCTAGCCTGCCAATCCAAATCGAAATACGCCGGTTCACCCGGCGTATTTTAATTACCTTATGCCCTGAGCAGCCAGGCTTCCAAGCAGCCCCAGCCAGTAAGCAAGAGTGTAATAAATGAACATAGGCTGCCTGCCATGCCTCCACAACAAGTAAGCAGACAGAGTTGCCAACGCGGCTACCACATACAGATCGAGACCGATCTCTTCGAAGCCAAGATTGGCAAAGACACCCGCGCCGAGGAATAAAGCGTTGAGCGCGAGCAGGGCAATATCTCCATTTGATACGTCTCCCCGATGAGGGAAGAGCCGCTGCAAAAATAGAATTGCTGCGTTGACCATTACGAATCCGGTAAAGAAAACCCAGTGACTGAACTCGTCGTCATTGAAAATGATAATACGGCAGAGATCGCTGTTGGGCTCATCGGGGCAGAATCGGACGTGCAGGTAATTGGTCACTTCATGATTGCCGTAGCTCGCGGCGGTCAGATACAGGCCGATAATGAAGACCAGATTCCAGGCAGTGTGAGCGCTGCCCTCACGTGCCGGTGAGTCATATTCGATGGATTTCTTGAGGAGGTACAGAGCCACCAAACTGATCAGCGGCAGTACGAGCATGTTGTTGAAATCCACCCAGCGCAGGAATTCGTTTGGCAGAACGTAGCCCAGCGTCCATGTGCCCAGACGGTTGACCGAGACCAGGATGGCGACCAGCGACTGTACACTGAGTAACAGGTGGATGCGTTTCATAGTGTTCCTCAAAATATCGTTAAGGCTCGTATTAACAACACAAAAGGTTGTCTAAAGTAACTCGATTTTGAGAAGGTCGCGGTTTAGCGGTGGGAAACGTTTTGCAGCGCTTGCTTGGCAAGAACATGCAATTCACGATCTGCCCGATTCGAGAGAGTTTCTTGCAGGGCAGATATAGCGCGTGGATCTTTCAAATTCCCCAAACATTGAATTACCTGTTTTTTGACATCGCGTTCGGGGTCATTCAGCATGTCCAAAAGTATCGACGTCACACGCGCATCTCTGATTCTGGACAGCGCGCCGATGGCGTGGATTCGGATCCACATCTCGGGATGACTCAGCGCGTCGATCAGCACGCTCAGGGCCGGTGCACCAAAGCGAGCCAGGGAGTCGGCTGAGGCTTTCCCCACTTCATGGTGCATATCATACAGCGCCATCCCGAGTGGCTCAATGGCACGCGGATCGCCCAACTTCCCCAGCAGGGATGCCGCGAACTTGCGGACTGTCCCTTCTTTATCTCGGAGTGCTTCGATGAGCGGATCCACCGCTGCAGTGCCCATCTTTTCAACGGCTAACAAGAGATCACCCGCGGCGTATTCGCGCTCGTACCACCAGAAGGAATCGTGCAGGGCTTCCATAAGATAGGGAAGGGCGGCAGGATGTTGCGTATTCCCCAGCGCCTGTGCGGCAGCCTGGCGAACCTCGATAATGGGATCATCCAATAAAACATTGGTAACGTCATCAAACACAGACGGATCTTTGAATAAACCCAACGCGAGGCATGCCGCGATGCGCACTTCGCTTTCCTTATCTTTGAGTGCATCGACCAATGGCTCGATTGCCTGCCGGGCACGAATTTTTCCCAGAGCTAATGCGGCGCGTGAACGAACCGTGTAGTATTCCCCTTGTAAAACTTCCAGCAACACAGGGACGGCGCGGGGATCTTTGCTTATGGCGAAGATCCCAGCCGCCCGACCCCGCAGAACAGGATGCGCGCTCGTCAGCGTCTTAATGAGCAACGGGGTGGAGGAAGGGATACGGGCGAGAATCTGCTGATATAGCGGGAGCAGGCTTTCGTCTTTGGTCTGAAGCGCCTCGATCAGCACAGGCACGGCATCTCCACCCATTCTGAGCAGCTCCTTTGCGCCGCGCTCACGTTTGGTCACATCTCCAAGCTGAGCGACAAGTCGCTTTGCTTCACCTTGTCTGGAGCCAAGAAGCCAATCCATGATTCTATTTGACTGCGAAGTAAACATAGCGAGCACTACGGGGCCGGAGAAGGAGATTCTGGGGCAGCAAGGATCTGCAAATCATAATAGGCGCTCATGCAGCGGTTTACCCAGAATCTTGGATTATCGTTGGGAGTTTCGATGGAAGTCCAGCTCGGGATCACAGGGATGACCACCTGGGTCGCACCGTTTTGCCTGGATTTCAGTATCTCCGTATTTGTTTGATCCCACGCGGTTGCATATTCGATAAACTCAAATCTCGACTGATAAAGATCAATCGAATGCAGGGAAGCGGCAATGAACAATGTGACAATCACGGCGCCGGGCAGCCATTTCAAGACAACGGCATTTTGTCTCTCTCCAACAAGAGTTCCGCACACGAGTCCCCAGGCGAAAAGACCGATCAGGAAAAAGTAAGTGGGCAGCATTAATGTCCGGCCCGGCGGGGACTCAGAGGTTCCATAAGCGGCAGGCAGAAAGCAGGTGAACATAAACCCAATCATCAAACTGGGTATGACGGCCAGAAACCCTGTATGTATATCACGATTCAACTTCGATCCTATAATGACAGCGAGACTGCATAAGCTCACGATAACAAGAAACTTTTCAGGTGAGCTGACCAAACTGGCTCCATAGGCGAGAAAACCATTTAAAGATATGGTCAAGAGCTCACCAACGCCGGGCGGGGGCGGAAAAAAGGCTTGTCGTTCTGCATTTCCTGGAGCCAAAATAATAATGATCAGGGAGCTGATAGCTCCCAGGAGTCCACTGGTGAGAAACAACAGGCTGCTGGAGAACCTGGATTTCTCTATCATCAGGATCACGAACAGTGAGGCCACAAAGGCTGTAACCTGGAACGATGCATATGTTTCGCTAAAGCCTCCGGCGATCAAGGACCACAGGAAACTTATTACGGCCCAGGCAAGGAGATGAAGCCTGGTCCATGCTCGTGCCCGGATCCACTTGAACAAAATGATGTAGGCCGTGCCCATCATAAGAGGAGGGACCACGGAACGCATCCCCTGCCCCCAATATAGGGATTGCCGGATGTCAGGCGCGAGCAGGAAGAGAGCAAATAAGGTTGTTACAGCAAGAGCGAGCGAAATCAGAAATTTGTATCGAAGTGAGGACAGAAAAATGAGGAAGAATGCAGTTAGAATTGCCAGCCAGACAATGATCGTAAGCGGCACGATGGCAGGGATGGCTCTCGGTCCGAGCAGCCCGATCGCTGCATCTGCCACACTGGCAGAATACCTCCCACTCCAATTCAGGTACCAGAACCAGGTCGACCGGAAGACCCCGAGGCGATGAGCATAGAATGCTGTGCAATAATCATCCCCAATGTAACGGCTAAAATAGCCTAAATAGCCATGTAGAACCAATGTCATCCCGCCAAAAACAATGGGGATGATAAGGTATAGAGTTTTGACTTTCATCCAATTTTTCCGGCGAGCAGTGATGCAGAGCCTGTGCGGTAGTGTTCGTGCACTGTTAGACAGTGACACTCGATTGCGTTTAATGCGTAAGATCGAGCTTTGCCGCCCTATCTGGGGTGATAAGCCGATCTATGTTGCTATTGTACTGTGAAGTAGGGAGGATTTGGCTCTCTGGTTTCGTTCTCTCTCCAGAGAGCCGAAAAGTAGACGGAAAATCTCTGATATAATTTCACGGCTGCAGAGAGGAAAGAACATCGTGGCGCTTCCAGCGCCATGTTATTTTGTCTGTACGTTGCTATCATACTTTTGGGAGCAGAGATGAAGAAGGACCAACTACTTGATTTGTATCACCAGATGGTGCTGATCCGCCGCGTGGAAGAACGCGGCGCTGAATTGTATCAGGCCGGCAAGATCGGCGGTTTTATGCACCTGTATATCGGACAGGAAGCTGTCTCGACGGGTTTGATCGCGGCCCGCGAGCCGCGTGATCGTGTCATCACGGCGTATCGTGATCATGGCGTAGCCATCAACTGCGGGATTCCCGCGAAAGAAGTGATGGCTGAATTACTGGGTAAGGCAACGGGGATGTCGAAAGGCAAGGGCGGTTCCATGCACATGGCCAGTGTTGAGAAAAACATGTGGGGTGGACATGCCATCGTGGGCGGGCATTTGCCGATCGCTGCCGGGCTAGCCTTGGGTGATCACTATGCTAAAAATGATAATGTCACCATCTGTATGTTTGGGGATGGCGCAACGAACATTGGTTATTTCCATGAAGCATTAAACCTGTCCAAGGCTTGGGGGCTACGCGTGCTCTGGGTCTGTGAAAACAACAAATATGGCATGGGGACCGCTGTCGAGCGCGCCTCGGCCGTTCTCGATATCCAGCAGAAGGCCGAAGGCTATGCCATGAAGAACAGCCAGGTAGCCGGTATGGATGTGATGAAGGTCTACGAGGCTGCCAAAGAGGCCATGGAGTACGTGCGCACAGAAGGACAGCCTTACCTGCTGGAAGTGATCACCTATCGCTACCGCGGACACTCCATGGGTGACCCGGAGCGTTATCGAAAGCCGGAGGAAGTAAAGAAATGGCAGGAGACCGACCCGATCGGAATTTTCCGCAAGCACTTGCTGGAAGAGAAGAAGGCCAGCGCGAAAGCGCTCGATGAGATCGACGCGCAGGTGGAAGAGGAAGTGAATGCGGCTGTGGAATTTGCCGAGACTTCCCCTGAACCCGCCATGGAAGAACTGTTTACGAATGTGTACGTGGATGAAACAGAGGTCAGTCAACAGCAATCTGAAACCGTTCCATCGGAATCGTTGGTTGCTGAGGGCTGATCACTGATAACTGGAGTTACTATGGCAAAAATCACGATGCGCGAGGCGATCTCGCAGGCTCTCATGGAGGAAATGGATCGCGATCCTGCCGTCTTCATCCTCGGTGAAGAGGTGGGTGTCTGGGGTGGTACGTATGCGGTGACCAAAGGTTTTTTTGATAAGTACGGCCCTGACCGTATCAAGGACACACCGATCGCAGAAAACGCGATCATCGGTGCAGCGATTGGCGCGGCGATGGTGGGGCAGCGCCCGATCGCGGAGCTTATGACAATCAACTTCGCGTTCTCTGCGATGGACTACATCGTCAATCAGGCGCCGAAATTGCATTACATGTTTGGCGGGCAGTTCACCGTTCCAATGGTGATCCGCGCCGTGGGCGGCGGTGGCCGCCAGCTGGGGGCGACCCACTCACAGACGCCCGACGCGATCTTTGCGCACTTCCCCGGCCTGAAAGTGGTTTCGCCCGGGACGCCGGAAGATGCCAAGGGATTGCTGAAATCGTCTATCCGCTCGAATGATCCGATTCTCTTTATCGAACACGCGACCATGTATCAGGTGCGAGGTGAAGTGCCAGATGGAGAATATCTCATCCCGATCGGCAAATCGAAAGTACAGCGTGAAGGCAAGGATGTCACCATCGTTACTTATTCCAAAGGTCTCGAGCTTTCTATGAAGGCTGCTGATGAACTTGCGGGCGAAGGCATCGAGGTTGAGGTCGTCGATTTGCGCACCTTGCGTCCGCTGGATATGGAACCTGTGCTTGAGTCGTTCAAGAAAACCAACCGCGCCGTTGTGGTGGAGGAAGGCTGGAAGTCCTACGGTGTGGGTTCTGAAGTTGCGAGTCGCATTTATGAGGAAGCCTTCGATTATGTCGACGCGCCCGTTCTGCGCGTTGCGCAAAAGGAAGTGCCGCTTCCTTACAACCGCACGCTCGAGCAGGCTGCGCTCCCGCAGGTGCCTGATATCGTCGGCGCGGTAAAGGAGGTCTTGAAATAATGGCCGAAACAATTTCCATGCCCAAACTGGGTTTTGACATGCAGGAGGGTGTGCTCATCCGCTGGGTGAAGAACGAGGGCGAGGACGTTAACAAGGGTGATGTGCTTGCCGAGATCGAAACTGACAAAGCCACTGTTGAGGTTGAATCATCGGCGAGCGGCGTGGTTCGCAAACTCCTGGTGGAAGCGGGCAGTGTTGTTCCAGTGGGCGATCCCATCGCGGTCGTCGGCTCTGCAGATGAAAAGATCGAGGATGCTCCCGCCAAAACAGTTGAGGCCCCGGCTGAGAAGAAGACAGATGAGCAGGGAGGGGAGGAACTGAAGACAGAACCAGGCGAAGCGAGAAAGCAGGAAACAGAACCAAAAGCGGATGAAAGACCCGCGGCTCAAGCTCAGCCGACGCCTGCTCCTGCACCCGAGTCGGACGTGCCGGCCCAGGAGGGACCTGTCAAAGCGTCGCCACTTGCCAAGAAGATCGCTCGTGACAATCAAATTGATCTATCACGCCTGCAAGGCAGTGGCCCGGGCGGACGTGTGGTCCGCAAGGATGTGGAAGCCGCGCTTGCAGGGGCTCAGCCAGCGGCCGTCAGCCGTCCATCCGCTGCACCAACGCCTGTGCCCGTCTCTGCCGAAGATCAGACCATCCCGCTGACGAAGCTTCGCCAGGCGATCGCGCGCCGCATGGTGGAATCCACGACAACGGTCCCGCACTTCTATGTGACCCATGAATACAAAATGGACGCGCTCATGGCGCTGCGCAAGCAGATCAATGACTATTTGCCGGAGAATGAAAAGCTCTCGGTCAATGATTTCATCATCAAAGCAGTCGCTCTCACCTTGCGTGAATTCCCGAATCTTAATTCATCTTTTGCAGGCGATAAGGCAATTCGTCATGGCGCGGTCAATGTGGGCGTTGCAGTCGCAGTCGAAGGCGGCCTGCTGACCGTCGTCAATCGCAACTCCGACCAGCAGCCGTTGCGTGCGCTCTCTGCAGATGTCAAACGCATGGTGGCCGGTGCGCGCGAAGGCAAGGTGAAACCGAATGACATCGAAGGCTCCACATTCTCGATCTCGAACATGGGCATGTTCGATGTGGAGAATTTCGCCGCGATTATCAATCCTCCTGAAGCCGGGATCCTGGCGGTTGGCTCGGCACGCGAAGTCCCTGTTGTCGAAAACGGTGAGATCAAGATTGGTTGGCGGATGAAAGCCACCATCTCAGTTGACCATCGTGTCAGCGACGGAGCGGAAGCTGCTCAGTTCATGCAAAAGCTGGCGGAGTTCCTCGAGAATCCTGTGAGGATGTTGGTATAGAATAAACTTCCGAAGTCCATGGACTTCGGAAGTTTTCATTACGGGAATCGTGGGTGAAGAAGGCTATTCCGGCAACACGCACCGGAAACCGCCGTCGTCCAGGGAATCGTCGGGTGGTTCCGTAAAGCGGTGCGTAATGCGAACTTCGTAATCAGTATGTCCATCCCAGGAGCCGCCTCTTAAAACGCGTTGTTCTCCTGAATCAGGCCCCGGGGGATTCGAGGATGGGGAATTCTGGTAGTAATCTTCGCCATACCAGTCGGCGACCCATTCCACCACATTTCCCGTCATATCCAGTGCGCCAAACGGACTGGCGTTGGACGGATAACTACCCACTGCAACCGTGCTGCCCATGCAAATATCATAATTCGCCAGGCTGCAATCGATTTCATTTCCCCAGGCGTAGAGGTTATCTGTCGTGCCGCGGGCGGCTTTTTCCCATTCTGCCTCGGAGGGAAGCCGCGTCCCATCACCGCGCCATTCACAGTACGCGGCAGCTCCAAGCCACTTGATCTCAATCATGGGGTGATTCTCATATCCAGAAGCCGCCTGCCAGGAACCGTCCACAAACTGCACTTGGAGGTCTTCATCATCCATATCTATCCAGGTCGTGATCAGGTCCGCTTGAGCTCCCTGGGAATTCAAAAACGTCGCGTACATGTGATTGGTTATTTCCGTCCGGTCAATCCAGAAAGCATCCAGGAAAACAGTATGGGCTGGACCTTCATTCGGCTCGCCCGTATCGCTGCCCATTGTAAATTCACCTGCCGGCACCAAGACCATTGTCATGCCGTCTTCCATTGCCGCAGGAGCAACCACCTCCGATGATGGTGCGCCGGCAATTCCAGTTGTCGGGGAACTGGAGTCACCGGTAACGGGCATCTCGCCCGGCAATTGTCCGGTCACTTCGAATTCAAGTACTTTCATGTCAATAGGATACACATCTTTAGTCGAAATACTGAGTCCTACCTGGCCTTGCAAGTATGGATCTCTCTGGATATTAACTGCCTTCACCATTTCCTCATTGATGCGAAGGGAAATTTCATTGCCGATGCAAAGCATTTCATATGCATTGATACTTTTGCCATGCTTTACGGCCTGGCTTCCACCATTCGCAACCTGAATATACTCAGAACGATAATCATAAAGTGCCCATTCGCCACCGCCACTGATCCTGAATTCATACCAGGTATCTCCACTTCTCCGGCAAACCAGGCTGACATTGTGGCTGTTCTGACCCAAATTTTCGACTTTTATTCTTATGGTGACGTCACCATAAGTAACCGGTTTGTAAAAATAATACGCCTGTAAATTGGGATCATTGAGGTTAAACAAGAGTCCATCACCGGACGGCGTTATGTTGACTTTGTTCCGTCTGCCCAGCCCGAGCACAGAATATTCCCAATCATCTGAGTTGGTGCTTTCCAGAAAATCTGTGACAAGGATCGTGGAAGGGGTTGGTTGAGCCGGAGCCGAAACCTCGTTATTGCCAGTCGTGGTTGGCTGCGCGGATGGTTGTTGCGCAGGCGTGTTTGCTACTACCTGTTCCTCACCAGTTGGCGTTCCTGCAGGAGATTGCCTGCTTCTGGCGGCATTCATTACGATCCCTGTAATGATAAGCGCTGCCACTGCGATTATTCCAATCACGAGCCTCCCGGACAACCGTGTGTTCCGAATAGGAGCCCCCGTTTCTTTGGGCTTGGGAACAGATCGGATTCTTGTCTTGGTGATAGGAGCGGACGTTACGGGTTGAACTTCCGACCCTGTCGCTTTCTTCTGAGAGTCTAGCCCTGTCAGCAATTCGCCTGTAACGGATAGAAGACCCTTCATCTCTTTCAAGCTATCTTCGTAGGGCTGGTTGGTAAAATCGACATATTGAAAACGTCGCAGTCTGAAAGGGATATCCCCCGATTTTATTTTCACTGGCAGGATATTCTTGCCAGCGTCAATCGCAAACCCCACTTCATCCTTGACGTTCTGTGACTGAATAGATTCGGGTGAGAGCACGACCATAAATGTGGTGCAGGCCTCCAGTGCGAATTCGACCTCATCGTCCCATCGCGCACCCGTTGGAATATCCAGTTGATCGAGCCAGACATCATAGCCTGCTGATTTCAGGTCTTTCGCGAGCCGGACCGCGAAACCAGAATCCGCCCTGGAATAAGAAATGAACGTTGACATCTTCTCCTCCTGTTAACATCCTAAACCTACTTGCGCAGCTCATTGATCACAGTTGAGCATCAGATGCAAATCTCTAAAAATCACGCAGCGGACATATTACCTGCTTTGCTGGGTTCTCGTTTAGCTGTGAAGAAGGGGGTGATGTTGAGCATCTACTAGGCGTGTAGTGGATGAAGGAGCCGCGGACGGCTGAGAGATCCAAAGTTGATTTACGAAACGAGCATTACGACCCGAAAGCTCTGCCTGGCTTCAGGGAAGCCTTCATCCTCCGGTAGTTGTCCGCTTCGATTGCTGCAGCGCAATGCATCCGGATTATCCTTGAACGAGCTGCCTCTCACCACTCTGCGGATCTGGCGGTTGGCACTTAAATCGTTACGCCGATCATCTCTCCAGGGGTAGGCGAACTTTGATTCAGGCGCAATACGTTTTTCTCCCCAGAGGCTGCATGTCCACTGGCGTACGTTTCCCACAAGATCGAAACATCCGAAATCATTTTGTGGAGGATAGGCGTCCACGGCTGCCAGTGTAGAACAGCTCTGATTAGATCGTTTCGCATCAAACTCATTCCCCCACGGATAAAGAGAATTTTTCCCTCCGCGACAGGCCTTTTCCCACTGTGCCTCATTCGGGAGGGAATATTTGCGGCTGGTTTGCTCACTTAGCCACTGGCAGTAGGCAAGCGCTTCAAACCACGTGACTCCGGCGACAGGATGCTGCTCAAGCCCGGCTGGCACGCGTTGCCCATCCCAGCCCATCGCCGGTGTCACCAGCCTCCCCGTTTGACGGATAAATTCCTCAAATTGAGCGTTTATTACCGGGTATTTGCCAATGCGATACTCTGGAAGGCTCAATTCATGTTGGGGCGTTTCATGGTTTGGAATTCCGGGACCCGGCTGACTCCCCATAACGAAGGTTCCGGTAGGAATATGGATAGTTTCCGGCTCAAAATATTGGACCGAGATCGGAGCCGTTCCGATAAAGCGATTGATGCCCTGGATTAGCCGCTGCATATCCGGGTTGAAGTCCGGGTCGTTCCGGACGCTGATCGCGTTGCGAAATAGAAGATCCGCGAGGCTTTCGGGAATGTCCTTCGGGCCCGGCATCGTCGCATTCATGACCAGCACAGGGATGACCAGAATTTCTTTATGCTTGAGCCCGGTCTCTACTTCGATTCGAGTATAGTCACCGGGGTCGAACAGACGCTTGTTGCCCTGAGCATCTGTGATCGTTGTCCATTGCGTTCCGATCACCACCAGCATCACATTGCAGGTTGAGGTCGCCTCCTCGAGAACATCGGCGAAATTCATCCCGAGAGGGATGCTCTCGATATCACGAAAAACAGCCTCTTCGCCATAGGCGGCAATCAGCCGATCGCGTATGCGATCTACAACGTACCTGCTGTCTGCACGACGATAGGAAATGAAGATTTTCACTATGGATTCATAGATAGATCTCAGGCTGTGAGATCTAACCTAATAATGGCCGTCCCAGATTCACTTTTCAATCAAGCGAGTATCCAAAGGGTTCCATTTGATTATATGCGGATTTTAGAGAATTGCAATCCTGTTGATCTACTTTTACCTGATGCAGCGCGTTTTAGTAGATTTGGACCGATTGTCTGAGCCTTAATCTTACACCTTGCATTCTTGTTAGTTCAGGACTACAATGAATTATCCAAATTGGGTCCTTTTGATAGTCATTCAGGCGGAACTGCATCCACTTACGCGCTTGGAAGAAAGAGTTTACGATGCGCGGTTCTCTTCGTTTTACCGGTAAATCAGCAATATTGTTGCTCCTATCCATTGTTTTGGTGTTCTCTGCATGCGCACCGCCGGCTCCTGTTGACGAATCCACGCCACTGATACCCCAGACGGGCCCCACAGAGCCGGAGCCCACGACGCAACCCACAGAGCTAGAGCCAACTGAAACACCGCTCCAGATCGCACTGACGGCGGTAAGCTACACGGCCAAAGTATTCAAGAATGGGGCTACTGAAACAGATGTGGAACAGGACCAAAAAGTAAGTATAGAGGCGAATGACCGTATCGAAGTGGTCAAGTTGGAAAACCAGGAGAAGCAAAGCCACAGTGTTCTGGATTTTGCGGACTTCCTGACGGTTGAGCTGTTTACCAATGCCGTTGTCCTGCTCCAGGACGTGAGGGAAGAAGCGGGAGGTTCCACCCATGTGACACTGAACCTCAGCCGGGGACACATGTTTGTGGAACTCACCGACGAAACCAACTCACGCGTGACCGTAGAGACCCCGGATGCAACCATCAACACTCTTGAAGATGGCACAGAGTTTCGTATCTGCAAGGCGCCAGATAGCCTCACGTGTGCCCAGGTGAAAAAGGGCTCGGTGGAGATCATCGCGCAGGGGAAGAAGGAAATCGTGAGAGAGGGAGAGGCGAGTTTCATTTTCAAGGACGGACCTCCATCCCCAATCATCTGTGCGCCCAATGAAATATTCATTGACTGGGAAGAACAGTTCAGGGAGAAAGTCGCTACTCCACCACTCGGTGCAATGGTCGCTGGCTTGAGAGACTTGTGCGGCTGGCAGAGCGTGGAGCTGCCGTCTGCGGCACGGAAACTGTATCAGGATCTATTCACCAATCCCCTGGGTGGCTGGCTTCAAACAAAGAACGATACACACTTTATTGGTTATTCCACACCGGAGTATTATCATGTCCAGGCGCAAAGCGCGGGTGATAAGGCTGTGGTGTATGTGCCTGCCCAGCGCCAGTATGAAGATGCAAACATCGATGTTACTGCCCTGACAGGCAATGCTCAAAACGGTGACTTCCGTTATGGTGTGGTATTTCGACGCTCTGGAGACAACTATTTTGCCTTTGCCATATCGCCGGTCACACAATCATGGTATGTGCTCAAAAACTCTGCAGAGGGCGAGGAAATTATAAAGGATGGTACGAATGATGCAATCGAAAGCCCGGAGACTGAAAATACGCTGCGTGTGATGGCCAGTGGGCCGACATTTACGTTCTTTATTAACGGCCGGCTTGTGTACCAATTTCAGAATGCCGATTACCCGCGCGGAGAAATCGGGTTGCTGGTCCAAACGCTCAACAGCCCGAACGCGCTGATTTACTTTGATTCCATAACAATATGGGATATGCAGGGTTCGGCGTCGAATTCTACGTCGCTGACGAAGGAGAATTGCTTCAACAACAGGGATGACGATGGTGACCACTTCGTAGATCGGGACGATCCTGATTGCAACAGACCGGATATCTTAACATCCATTACACCTGTTAACCCATCTGAACCTGGACCACCCCCAGTGACAGAATGTGCTCCACCGGAAGAGGACCCTCAATGTCCTGAATCGAACCCTTACGATCCGGCCATATGCGATTGTGGGGATTTCGTGCCGGGAGGCTGCACAGACCCGACAGCCACGAACTATGATCCAGACGCCCCATACGATGACGGATCGTGCGAGTATGAGCCTGAAGACGTTTACGGCTGCACAGACCCGAACGCAACAAACTACAACCCATCAGCCACCGTGAACGACGGAACGTGTCAATATCCCTCTGAGCCTGTTCCTGGCTGCACTGACCCAAATGCCACAAACTATGATCCAAATGCTACCGTCAATGATGGATCATGCCAGTATCCGCCTGAGTCCCAACCTGTTTCTGGCTGCACTGATCCAAACGCCACGAATTACGATCCAAATGCCACCAATGATAATGGATCGTGTACATATGGATAATCCATCCGCATTTTGGAATTGCGAGCCTCAACCTCAAGGTTGAGGCTCGCAATTCGAATGCCCGTGATGCTCGGGGAATTGCTTTGTGAGCATCGCGCCTGAGTGTTTGAACGAAGCCATCACTTTATAGAGATGCTCATGGAAAAGCATTCAGGTGCCGCCTATCCCTTCCTTGGCTTTCTCGGCAATTTTCTTAACTGCGAGCCCCAAACCTGCCAATGGATTTGCGAATGTCGCGACAACAACATCCAAAATATCAGGTGATATGCGCGCAATGTTACGGAGGCGACGCGCCAAGAATTCCTCATTCACATTTTCATTTTTCTTTGCTGCTTCCGTGACGACGGACTGAATCTCCCGCACTTCCATCTTTAAGTCATCTTTATCTGTGGAAGAAGTGTCTGCGCGTGATTCGATGAGAGTATAGAGTTCGTCAAATAATCGTGCGAGCCTTGCGGTGCTCAAGTCTGTGGTCGTGTGTTGAGTGGTAATGTTCCCTCCAGCGATGTTCATGTTTCCGCTGACGTCAGAGACGCTTCCAACTTTGATATCCACCTGTTTGGTACTCGGGCGTTTTTTCTTAGGCATGTGCACCTCACTGATGATTAAACACTGAAAAATAGATGATTACTTTATGGCGCTATGCTGGGTCTTACTTTTACGGCGTTGACCATTGTGGACAGGTTTTACGGTATTCTTCGTCGCCGAAATAGAGCTTCCACTCTGAGTGGGTAAGATTGCGTCCCGCTCGTTGGCATGTCTGCCTGATCCAGGACTGAGGATTCACATCGTGCAGGATGAGCTTGTCGTCGATGCCTCCCGAAGCAAGGAACTTGCCGTCCGGGCTGAAGGCGATTCCAATGATTCCGCCGGTGTGCTCTGACAGAGGCTGGCCAAGCGGTTGATGCGTATCAAGCGTCAAGTCCCATAAGTTGATAATTTTGTCAAATCCTCCGGAGGCCAGCGTCGTCCCATCGGGGCTGAAGGCCAGGCTGGACACCGAACCTAAATGATTCGCCAAAGGCTGGCCAAGGAGTTGACGGGTGGCCACATCCCATAAAAGGATGGTACTGTCGGCGCTGCCCGAAGCCAGGAGCTTGCCATCCGGGCTGAAGGCAACGCTAAGTATTGAGCCTGTATGGCCCGTCAAAGGTTGGCCAATGAGTTGACGGGTGGCCACATCCCATAAAAGGATGGTACTGTCGGCGCTGCCCGAGGCCAGGAGCTTGCCATCCGGGCTGAAGGCAACGCTATATACAGAACTTGTGTGGCCTTTCAGAGGTTCGCCAATGGCCTGGCGAGTGGACACATCCCACAAGATGACAGTGCTGTCATCGCTGCCCGAAGCGAGAAACTTGCCGTCTGGATTAAAGGCGACGCTATTGACTCGACCAGAATGTCCGGTCAACGGCTGGCCAATGAATTGACGCGTCGCCATGTTCCACAGGATGATCGTGGTGTCGTCGCTGCCCGAAGCCAAGGTTTTGCTATCAGGACTGAGAACAACGCTATTGACTCGACCAGAATGTCCGATCAGAGGTGTGCCCAGGGGTTGGAGCAACCCCATATCCCACAAGACGATCGTGTTGTCACCGCTCCCTGAGGCCAAGATTTGGCCATCGGGACTGAAAGCAACGCTGTTGATGCGGCTGGAGGACTCTGTCAGCGTTTCAGCGATAGGCTGATTTGGTGACAAATTCCACAAAATGATTGTGCTGTCAAAGCTCGCTGAGGTCACGGTTTTTCCATCCGGACTAAAGGAAACGCTATTAATCCGACTGGAATGCCCTGTCAGGGGCTGGCCAACCCGTCGACGGGTGGCCACATCCCACAAAATGCTGATGCTGTCACCGCCCCCTGAAATCAAGGTCTGGCTATCCGGACTGAAGGCAACGCTATTAACCGAGCCGGAATGTCCACGCAGACGACCAAACTCTCGGGTGGTCAGATCCCACAGGATAATGTTGTTATCCTTACTCCCCGAAGCCAGGAGTTTACCATCCGGGCTAAAGGCAATACTGATGATTTCTCCGGTGTGTTCTGACAGAGGCTCGCCAACCGGTTGACGGGTGGCCACATCCCATAAGAGGACGGTGCTATCGGCGCTGCCCGAGGCCAGGAGTTTGCCATCCGGGCTAAAGGCAATGCTAGATATCGAACCTCGATGATTTGCCAAAGGCTGGCCAATAGGTTGACGAGTGGACACATCCCACAAGATGACAGTGCTGTCATCGCTGCCCGAGGCGAGGAACTTGCCATCCGGACTGAAGACAACAGTATTGATGGAACCGGAATGTCCTACGAGTGGTGGACCAAGAGGTTGACGCGTGGTCATATCCCAGAAGATGACCGTATTATCGGCACTGCCCGAGGCGAAGAAATTGCCGTCCGGACTGAACGCAACACCCAGTACCGAGCCGGTGTGGCCCGCCAGAGGTTGACCAATGGGTCGACGGGTGGCCATATCCCACAAAAAGATTGTGCTGTCATCACCTCCCGAGGCCAGGACTTTGCCATCCGGACTGAAGGCAATGCTCTGAACTCCACCGGAATGTCCAGAAAGATATTGTTGTAATTGCGGTCGGCTCCGCACATTATCGAGCAGGAGCCCATATGTTTGGGGAATCTCCAATTGGTTGAATACTTCCAATCCCAACAATAGAGAAGTCTGAAAGCGCCGATCGCGCAGCAGCGCAGATTGAGCAGCTAACTCACGCAAGTGCGCTTCGCGGGCCAGTCTCCTATTCCGATTAGATTGAGAACTGAACACAATGACTGCAACAACTAACATAATAATGATGACAGAGACTCCTGCCATTACGAATATTTGGCCGCGCCGTTGGCGTGCATATCCCGACTGTACAAACTCCTGTGCTAATCCGCTCAGCACGAGCTTCTTAGCCCGAAGTTGCTCGCGTGCATTTGCCAGTCGAGCTCCGCTGTAGAGATAGCTCGGGTCTCGACTATGCTCATTCCATTCATTGGCATCGTTGGCGATTTCATTCTGTAAGGCAATAACATCTCGGTTCTCATTCACCAATTTCTTCAACCATGGCCAGGCATCGATCAGCTTTTCGTGCGAAATCGTGACTGTATCCTTGCCAGCCTGTTCATCGGTTGTCACTAAGCGTGCGTCCGCCAGCTTTTGAATGATCTCTTGCACACTCAATGGGTTTGTATCCACAGGGATGAGTTCCTCGAACAACGCGGTACGACGCGTGTCCTGTGTGCCGCGCCCAATCTCGATCAGTCCGCTAAAAATAGAGCGGGCTAATTCCTGTTCATTCTCATCCAGTGCGGCAAACGAATGATCGGCGTGCCGCTCCAGTGATTTGTGGATGCCCCCGCGTTGTAAGTATTCGGCCAGGGTCAGAGCGACCACTCCACCTTTGGCCCGTTCAGCATCGAATAAATCCTTCAATGCGAATTGCATCAATGGCAATGCGCCTGGTGCGCCCTGCATGTCGTTAATAATTTGCGCGATGAGATCCGGCTCAATCCGTAGGCCCACGCGTAGGGCGGGTTGTGCGATGGCGCTCACGATTTCATCGGGCTGCATCGCGCCGATTTGTATGAACTGCTGATTAAGCAATTCGTTGAGTTGTGGATAGGTGGCACAGTTCGATACAAAATCTGAGCGCATCGCGAACAACACAATTGTCCGCCCACTTTCCACTCCTGCGGCGTAGGTCAGCAAGTTAAGGAAAGCTACGCGCTCCGCTTCACTACTAACCTGGGTGAAAATCTCTTCAAATTGGTCAATGAAAATCACGGCACGCTTCTCGCGGCCGTCCTTCAGAGCAATCTCACCCCATTGCGCCAGCACAGTTGCATCACTCGGTCCTTTTGTACGAAGATCTTCGCCAGCGCCCAGGGTTCCTGCCAAACTCGACGCAACGCGGCCCAGCTCTGTCATCGGATCACGGCCTGGCTTCATGGTTGCATATACCCAGCGTTCGCTGTGGTCTTTTTTGATCGCTCCCTGCTTCAGCGATGGAATTAATCCTGCACGCACCAGCGATGACTTTCCACTTCCCGACGGCCCTGTTATGAATATCGTTCGTGATTCCTTCATGCGGTTGACGAGAACTTCGATCAAGCTCTCACGCCCGAAGAACAATTCGGCATCCTCTTCATCAAAGACATCAAGTCCTTTATATGGACAGCGTCCATCAAATGGTTTAAGTTGAAATGTGGATGTGATCTGCGTGAGGAGCAGAGAGACTTGCTCCACGGTATATCCCTTGTAGATATCACGGCCCGCAATATTGACTTCCCCACTAACATCTTTTATTGCTCCTACCTTGACATTCCTTTGTGCCATTGTATCTCCCCTTGGCGAAGGGACTAACAATAATTTAGGATAAGTATACTCCAAATACTACCACAGCCAGGCGGTCACGCGTTTGAGGTTCAGATATGATCTTTTTCACTGACTTGCGGCTATTGTGCCCATGTCTTGCGCTAGCTTACTTCTAGGGCCATTGTTCGCACGTCTTGCGGTAGCTCATGCCTGGAAAATACCGTTGCCATTCATTTTCTGAGAAATTACGACCAGTGATCTGGCATGCCAGATCTTTCAGCTCATCCAGTTGAACCAGCCAGAGAAAGCTTGTTTTATCTTCACTGCCTGTGGCCAGCCAGCGGCTATCCGGGCTAAAGGTTAGAGCATGGATCGAACCGATATGACCGGATAACACAACCAGATTCTGTATTTGTCCCGATTCTCGGATATCGAGATTCCAGAGATGTGCGTTGCGATCTTCACTGCCCGTGGCTAGCCAGCGGCTATCCGGGCTGAAGGCTAGCGTATTGACCCAGTCTGCATGGCCTGATAACAACCTTGGCACTGCCGATGGATCGGAATTTCTCAGATTCCAGAGACGTGTCGTGCCATCCAGACTGCCCGTGGCAAGCCAATGTCCATCCGGGCTGAACGCTAATGCCTTGATCTGGTCATCATGCCCAGACAACACGATCGAATTCGCCGCAGGGTTGGCGCTGGTTAGATCCCACAACCGGGCAAAGTGATCTCCGCTGGCAGTAGCAAGCCAATGGCCATCCTTGCTAAAGCCGAGCGCGAAGATATCATCGACATGGCCCTTTAATTCGATGAAGTTGCCGGGTGTATCCGAACTTGTCAAATCCCAGAGACGAGCCGTGTTATCTGCGCTACCTGTGCCCAGCCAGCTTCCATCCAGGCTGAAGGCCAGGGCATTGATATCGGCCGAGTGTCCTTCCAGTGAAATGAAACTCGAGGATGGATCGGCAGTTGTCAGCCTCCATAATCTCGCACTCCAATCCGCGCTACCGCTGGCCAGCCAATTGCCGTTTGGGCTGAATGCCAGCGCCAGGATTCTTCTCGCATGCCCGGTGAGCAGCCTCGGATCGGCAGCTGGGTCCCCTGCCTGTACATCCCATAAGTAAACACTCCCATCACCGCCACCCGTCGCCAGCCAGTGTGCGTCCGGGCTAAAGGCCAGAACTTCGACCGCGCCCGTATGACGGGACAACACAATGGGATTGGATGAGGGATCGATCGTTTCTAGATCCCAGAGCCGGACGGTTGCGTCGTCGCTGCCTGTTGCCAGCCAGCGCCCGTCCGGGCTGATGGCCAGGGTATTTACACCAGCTTCATGTCCCGGGATTAGGACAGGGTTTACCGCCGGGTCCGCCGTGACCTGATCCCATAACCGCACGCTTCCATCTCCACCACTCGTCGCCAGCCAGCGCCCATCGGGCGTGAATCCAAGTGCAGTGACCTCGCCATCGTGCCCGCTAAGGATTCTCGGATTGACTGCCGGGACCGGTGAGTTCATGTCCCAGATCCTGGCTATGTGGTCTTGACTACCGGTGGCCAGCCAGTGTCCATCCGGGCTAAAGGCAAGCGTCCGTATCGAACCAATGTGCCCGGCTAACACAAGAGGGTTTGCCATTGGATCTTTCACAGTCAGATCCCACAGCCGCGCCGTGAAATCACCGCTGCCCGACGCCAGCCAGCGTCCATCGGGGCTGAACGCCAGGGTATTTATCCCATCGTTATGACCGGTCAGCACAAACGCCGGGGCGTTTTCCTGCACGCCTATCGCATTCGTATCCCAGAGGCAAACAGTCCGATCCTCGCTCCCTGTGGCCAGCCAGCGCCCATCGGGACTGAACGTCAGCGCACGAATGCCACGCTGATGGCAGGGTAATGCAAGTGGTTCTGCAGTCGTATCTTCCACCGCCTGAAGGTCCCATAGCGTAAGAGTAGCCGCACCACCTCCGGCGGCCAGCCAGCGTCCATCGGGACTGAACGCAAGCGTCTGGATCCAGCTTCCCTGACCCCTCAGTGTCTTCGCATCCTGATTCGGATCCCTCGTTGTGAGATCCCACAACTGGATCGTTTCATCCTCACTCCCCGTGGCCAGCCAATTGCCATCTGGGCTGAAGGCCACGATGTTGATATCTCGGGTGTGACCGGTAAGCGTGATTGGGTTCACGCCCGGATCTGGAGAGGTTAGATCCCACAATCGGGCGGTAGAGTCGTAACTGGACGTTGCCAGCCAGTGACCGTCGGAGCTAAACGCTACGCTACTGATTGCCTCTGTGTGACCGCTCAGTTCGAATGGAATTCTGTCTCCCGTAGTTTTCCTCAGATCCCAGAGTTGGACAGTATGATCGTCACCGCCGGTTGCCAGCCAGCGTCCATCCGGGCTCACCGCCAGGGAGTTCACCGCCCCATCATGCTCGTACAAAGGTAACCCATGGGGATTTCTCAGGGTAGCCCGCAGAGCTTCTTCCGCCGCAACTATATTCTGTCCGCCTAGATTCGCAACGGAGTTCGCTTCCACGGCTAGCAGTAAACTGGTCTGCGGGAATTTCGCGAGGGCTGCATTCGATAAAACCGCAAGTTGCCCCACCAACGCGGCGCGGGCCTGACGCTGTCCATCCAGATACGTTTGATATGTGAAGGCAGCCAGGAGCATCAAGACAAGTCCCAGGAGCGCGATGAGACGATTCAATCGTTTGTTGCGCTGCTCGCGCTCGGCAGCGGAACGACTGGCCTGACTTTCTCTCAGGAACTCCTTTTCGGAATCTGTTAATTCATCCGCATGAAGGTTTGCCCAGGCCTCCACCTCCGCCAGGGCGCGTCCGCTGAGCAGCCAGTTTTCGTTCTCTCCCTGATCCCTCCAGAGCGCAGCCTGGCGCTGCAACGGACTCAAATTTTGATCGAACCAGTTCCTGTTATTCTCAAGGATCGGTTCCACGAGCCGGTCATGGGTCAATTCGTAGAAGGTAGCGCCGCCGCGCTGTTCTGCGCGCACAAGATCAGATAATGCCTGAATCACGTCGTTTTCCAGACCATCACTGGTGCCGTCAGGTTCTCGCAAAACCATATTGCGGACGCCACTGGGGGAAATCAGCCTCTCATGAAACCACCGGCGGATCCGAGCTTCACTCACATTGGTGGCTTCGGCAACTGCTTTCAGGCGTGCTGCATAGTAAGCCCCCAAGGACAGGTTCACATCGCCAACATCCTGCAAATCCTGTTCTGTGATTTGCGTTCCATCAGGAGGAAGGTTCTCCCACAGGTTGTAACAGATCACCTGTAGCTGTAAGGGCTCCACATATTGACCCGGCTGGAAGTCAAGCGTCCCATCTGGTTTGATGACCTTCGTGCGGCGCAGATCGTCGACGAGTCGTTCGGCAACTCCTGGGGCGTAGGGGCGAGAAAACTGCGGAAGCTGCACAGGTTCCTTGATTGCCTTGAGTGCTGCTTCATACTCCAACTGTTGCATGTGGTAGCGCATCCGAAACCGGTCGGGGAGCAGAGGGGCGTAGGGGTCCAAAGCTGCCACATAATCTTCGCGAATGACAAGGACAACCTTCAGGTGCGAATCTTTTTCTATCGCATCGACAAGCTGTTCGAAGAACCCCTCGCGTCTTTCCCATTCCGCGGGATGCAAACTGAACAGCTCCTCAAACTGATCTATGATCAGAATGCGTCGTTTGGATGTCCTTCTCCCCTCTCTAAGAGGGGTATTCGAGAGAGAAGTGCTATGGAATTTCGCAAAGAAGTCGCTGAGCGAGAGATGGGCAAACGTAGCTGCGTCCACTTCATCTGTTACCAGAGAGCGCATCAAATTGAAGGCAAAGATATTCACCACGTCAACCGAGGATGGCAGGTCAACGCCTACCCGCCCCAAAAGAACCTTCAATCCTTTGGACCGCAGGTCCGGGATGAGACGCGTGCGCAGGAGGGAGCTTTTTCCCGCGCCGGACTGCGCGTAAAACAAGATCAACTGTTCAGATACGACGAGCGCAAGCAGCTCAGCGGCCTCGCGCTCGCGTCCGAAAAAACGATCCTGCTCGTTTTCCTGAAAGGTTCGCGGGCCGACGTACGGATTGCCCGATTGTGAGCTCATCAATGACCCCGTATGTATCGATTCCACGTGTCCCAGAGCTCGTACACGAATTCTTCGGCGCCGGTCCACTTGACTCGAAAATTGCGTTTCGCAAAATACTTTTCCAGATACTGGAGAGACTTTGCTTCAAATTCCTTTCTTCCGAGGCTGGGCTTTAACTGTATGGCGATACTGGGAGTGATCTCGTCATCCACAGCCTCGATTTTTCTAACCCTTGACCCAAATCGGAACAACGTGCGAAAGTCCCAGTCCTGCATGTGATAGCCGAGCAAGATCAAGCTTGATTCGGGCAGGGCGCCGCGCAAGTAGCTTGGAAAATAGTCCTGTGAGTTGATCTCTTCGACGGCATTCATGAGGAAAAACATATAGTCATCCTCACTCAGGATCAGTGTATTGGTGTAATCCTCCAATCCGTACAAATGCACAACAGCCGGGTTCGTGGCTGTGGGCCTAAAATCACGATCAGGCAAATGTTCCGGTCGGATATGAGACTTTCCTGCCCTGCAAAAACAGAGTTGTGTCCGTGGTGTCTTATCCTCGGCGATGAGGGCGCGTTCTAAAAAATTCGAATAGCTGGTCGTCATGTAAATCTTTAGCGGGAGTTTTGCCAGCAGCCGCAGTGGATCTTCAACCCCCGGTTTAAACCTCGGGTAATCCAGCTGCTGGACAACATCGGAAAATAACAGGGTCTGGGATCGCTTTTTGATCTTGGCTACGGTTTCTTTATAGTCTTCGTCCTCTTCATTGATTTTAAGCAGGCGGTCGATCAGAAATTTTATGTACTCAATCCTTGCCCCTTCAGGAAACCCTGATTCCACCTGACGGTACTGGGCAACCCGGGCAAGGTCATAGCTGTCTGACATAGGATATTCGATCTTTTCCGCCCATTTTTTGGTCAGTTGTTGATCGAAGGTTCGCACCTCATCGTAATGTTCCGGTGCCTCTGCCAGCATGGCTGAGAGCTCCTTGTCATCCCGGAATATCTCTTCGATCCGAAAGGAGTTGCTGAGGATGGGAATTACCCTGCCAGTCTCGATGAACGGCATTAAATAATCCAGGCTGTCGATGATCAAATCATTGTTCTTGTCGGTAACCATGCAAGTCAGCCTCTCTGCATCTTGCTATGCAGCAAACCGCCTGTTGAGTACTGTTCAGATTCGAGTGTGGTCTTTGATGTTTACGAAAGCTATCTCATTTTTTCAACGGTCTTCAAAGTAATTGGAGTAAGACTTTGCTCAATGACGCCATGGTTCGGCTCAAGCCACGCAGGCAGTTTCAATGCCTCGCCCAGAGAATTCTCGGGTTCATCAATGGCAAAGCCGGGACCCTCCGTGGCGATCTCAAACAACACGCCGCCGGGTTCGCGGTAATAAATGGAATGGAAATAACTGCGATCGCGCACCGGCGTGACCCCGTAGCCAGCCTCACGCAGGGCAGATTGATACTCCAGCTGCTCTTCATCGGTGGGCACGCGGAAGGCAATGTGATGAATGGATCCGGCGCCAAACAGCGCATCAAGCGGCATATCTTCGGGTTGGACGGGACGATGAACGATGTCCAGCAGGCTGGCTAATGATCCAACCCCGCCGGTAAAGCGATAGCGATTGCCCTCCTCTGCCACAAAGGTATATCCCATTTGATTGGTCAGCAAATCTGCCGTTGGCTCGATTTCCTCCAGCCAGAGGGTTACGCTGTGAAAACCGGCCAATGCATGAGCTTCCGGAACAGGTCCGTCTTCCCAGTGACGGACGCCAGGAGCCGCCTCCGACGCAACCAACTCAACGCGCATGCCATCCGGGTCGTCGAAGGGGAGTATATTCATGCCGAAGCGCTGCTCCACAGGCCGGACAGTAACTCCTTTGTCTCTGAGATAATCCTGCCAAAAGCCGACCGAGCTGGCTGATATGTTATACGCGAGAGCAGTCGTCTCGCCATTTCCGCGCACGCCTTGTCGCATGGATGGCCATGCAAAAAAGGTCAGCACGCTTCCGGGTGTGCCGATCTCATCGGCGAAATAGAAATGATACGTATCAGGGGAGTCGAAATTAACAGTCTTCTTTACCAGGCGCTGCCCCAGCACATTCCTATAAAAATCGACATTGAGCTGGGCATCGCGGGTCACGGCCGTCACATGATGCAAACCTTTAATAGGTTCCATTCTCCTCCTTCAAGACTCATAACCTCTAAAACATTATTCTCTGCTGAGCACTATCCTGGGCTATTCTATTATAGGCGAATATGTAAATAAAAGTTGTTGAATGTATTCCTAGGGGGTCAATTCTTTACACAGAGGCTCTTTCGTCTCATTCCCAAAGAATTGTGCCCACTGTGCATCATTAAAGTCTTCATACAAGTATGAACATGCCGCTGCAATCAGCTCGTCACTTTTGATCTGCCGGATATCAGACATTTCCCAAAATTCAAGTGATCGTGAAGATGCAGTAGCCAGATGCTTCCCATCTAAGGAGAACGAGACACCATTCACGGTACTCAGGTTCGGGATACGGGCCACCTCTTTGCCAGTGTTCACATCGATAAGATAGACGTTTCTAACAGTTCCCACTGCCAATAAAGTCCCATTTGGGTTGAATGCGAGTGATGCAACCTGACCTTTCGCAAACGAACTCAAAGGTGTGAGCTCCCCATCTTGATACTGGAAAATAGAAGTCTTTCCATTCGAACTGCTGGAAGCAAGCAAAGAACCGTCTGCGTTGAAGACGAGGAGAGCATTATCCCCGCTGAACTCGATGGAAGACGGGGCACCATTCCCGTTGCCATTCAAAATGCTAATTTTGTTCGGCGACCCAACCGCAACTACATTGCCAGCACTTGCTAAAGATGTCCCCTGTAGAAATACATCGTCACCGGAAAGCAGTTCTCCGGTGGTCACATTCCATGCCTGGAGGTTGCCATTCAAGTCACTTGTAATCAGTTGCTGGCTGTCTGGTGTAAATGCAATGGACTGTATTCTTTCAGAGGCTTGAACCTTCTGAGGTTTGCGTTCTTCAACATTGTAAATAACAAGCTCATTTCCTTCGGCGAGAATACCCAGTAACGCTGAGTCTGGACTGAAGGCGAGCTTTCTGACGTTCGAATCGGAATCATAGATCGGTATGCCCAGGCTGTCATCCCTTAAAATGGACTCTGGATCGGGGGTCAAAATCCAGACCTGGTCTTGCGATGCTGCAGCCAGCCATTTTCCCGAAGGACTATATTGCACATGACTCAAAACGGCGTCAGATGAGATAGATAACGCTGGCTGAACCACCTTGGAAATATCCCAGATGGCAATTGCACCACTCTCATCGGTAGAGATCAACCACTTATCGTTATTGCAAAAGGCAAGCCGCGAACCTTTGTCTTGAAGCGGGATCTGGAAGATCTCTGCTCCCGTTTTTGCATCCCACACCCGGGCGGTCTGGTCATCACCGGTCGAGGCGATCCACCGGTCATTCGAGCTGATCACTACGTCCACAACAACACCGTCCTGTGACATGGCGAGCAGCTCATCGGCAGTATCGGTTTCCCAAACCCTGATGCGGTGATCATTAGAGCCACTCACGAACCACGAACTATCACTGTTGAAGGCAACGTCTCGGATCGGGCTTTGGACCGGGATCCGGTAAAACTCCTTGGCCGCACTCAGATTGCTCACAGCGATGCTATCGCCTCCGGCAGTAACTATGTTGGTCGTATTTGTACTGAAGTCAAGCGCCAGGACTCCACCTCGATGGGTCGAGAGCGGAAAACGGCTCCGGTCCGCCAGATTCCAGACGAATACCTGTCCGTGTTCTGAGCCTGCCACCAGCCAGCTACCGCGTGGGCTAAGCCCGGTAACGTTGGGGCGGTTGACCATCGAAAGTCTGGAGTTGATTTTGCCGGTGTTCGGGTCGAAGATTACGATCTCGCCATCCGCGTAAGCTACAACAATTAGCAGAGGCCTCGTTGGGCGGACGTTTATACTGCGAACCGGTTGTCCTCGGGAGGTATATCCGTCTGGCAGTCTGCCATCCTCGACTTCCATGATCTGGACTTGGCCAGATGGCTCCACACGATCAAAGGCATGAAGTACTTCTCCGGTCTCGGAGTGTAAGACCTGGACAAGGCCGGCCTGATTGCCTGCCACAAGGAAGGAACCATCCGGGCTGAACGCAACAGCATTCACCGCTGGTTGATCTTCGGGAGTGCAAAAAAGATCATTAATACGGTTTTCGTCAATGCTCCACCCGCAGACGGTACCATCGCCACTGGCAGTAACAAACGTATCGCTATTGTCTTTCCGGTTCAACAAGAGAGCGTTAATCTTCCCTGCCTGAGCAAACTGTTCTACCGGCACGGGCAGCAGGCTGATGTTCCTGCGCAGGATGTCTTCTGCCTCATCCGAAGAGTCTCTTCGCAGCGAGTCGATGGCAAGGAGAGTGCTTGTATATAACTCCCCGGGGCGGTTGAGATAAATCTGGGCTCGTGCTGCACTGCGCTGGGCTTCGGCCTCGGTTTCCCTTTGCTCGGCAACTCCTTGCGCTGCGACCGCTGTCTGTCTTTGCTTCGCCTCTTCTGTGAGTGCCGCGACTGCCGTTTGTCTTTGTTTCGCTTCTTCTGTTAGTGCTGCAACCGCCGTTTGCCTCTGTTGCGCTTCTGCTGTCTGTGCTGTAACTGCACGATCTCTTGCTTCCGTCGCAAGAAAGGACAGGAGTGTCAAGGAGATTACTGTGATGCCAGTTGCAATCCAGGCAAAGGTTCGATTCCTCTCGGTTCTGCTGCTGTGAAGAATGTACGTCTTTTGCAGGTCTGTAGGGATTGGATCTTTCGACGTCGCTGTCTCTACCATGCGCCGGGCATTGCGTAGATCCCTTCCGTGCAGAAGCAGGCTAGGATCCTTTTTACGGTGCCACTCCAATGCCCGAACCTGTAAGCGGCGGTGTTCCTCCAGCCAATCCAGGTCAAGTTGGATGGCTGTCTTAACCTTGGCAAGACCTTCCTCAAAATTATCGGTCTCGCGCATGAAGGTCCAGTTCAGTTTGCTAATCGTCTCCGGGGTATCTTTGGGATGCACGTCACGCAGGACAATAGGGATGATTCGCTTGTTATTCTTCGCAGCTTGATGAACTTCCACCTTGCAAACTTCAGAGGCGATCGAGTCTGGGCTGACAAGAAAGATAAAGGCGTCTGCTTCTTCGATACCGCGGGAAATCTGCTCTAACCAATCCGTGGCAGGCAGAATGGCCTCCCAATCCACCCAGACATCCTGCTCGATAGAGCGGAATGCCTCGATGAGCCTGCGAGCGACAACGGAATCTTTTCTGGAATAAGAGACGAATAATTTCGCCATGGGTCCGCCTTGGTTATTTGGATAATTCTACCTGATATGTCAATGAATTACATTTCTTTTTTGTGGTAAAACTTGGCGCATGACCCAAGACTCAAACCAATTTACTCGCGATGCCTGGGAAGCCAATGCGGACGTGTGGGATTCGCGCATGGGCGACAACGGCAATGATTTTTTCAACCTCTTATGCTGGCCGGCGCTCGTCTCCCTCCTGGATGCTTCGACTGCGCTCAGCACAGGCTCTCAGCCGGGCCGCCGTTATCTCGACATCGCCTGCGGCAACGGGCTGACCTCGCGCCGTCTGGCCGAGATCGGCGCACAGGTGACCGCGTTCGATTTCTCCGCGAACCTGATCGAAAAAGCAAAAGCCCGCTCTACCATTTACGAATCCCTAATTACCTATCACGTGATTGACGCAACCAACGAACAGCAACTCCTCTCCCTCGGCGAGCATCAATACGATGCCGCCCTCTCCAACATGGCGCTTTTCGATATGGCCGATCTCGAGCCGCTTTTTCGCACGCTGCCAAGGCTACTTAAGCCAAATGGGACTTTTGTCTTTTCCATCACACATCCCGCCTTCAATACAGCTTCAACCGTCCACGTACTCGAGGAAGCGGATGTGGGGGGCGAGATCAAAACGGTCTATTCGGTGAAGAACTCGCGTTACATGACCCCCTACCAGGCAAAGGGACTCGCGCTCCTCAGCCAGCCCAGGCCGCAGATGTACTTTGAGCGCCCGCTGCAGTATTATCTAAATCTTGGATTCCAAAACGGGTTTGTGCTGGATGGTTTCGAAGAGCGTGCCTTCCCGCCCGACCATCCGCAGACCAGCCCGCTGGGGTGGGGCGGAAAGTTTAGCGAGATCCCGCCTATCTTGGTCGCACGGATGAGAAGGATCGCCTGACAATAAAAGCTTCGAGTCTGTGAAGGACTCGGAGCTTTTTTGTATTCTTTCGCCGTTATACTGTCATGCCTATTTGCGGTGAACGACATGCAGTTGATAACGGGCAGCTTTGAAATAATCGGCTGCGAAGCGCGCCGCATCGTCTGGGTCATAGGGAGCGCAGCTAAACACATCCAGATAGATTGCCCGGCTGGCATTGGCAAAATGTGCAGAGATGAGGGACGTCTCGATCAGCTGCGTCATGCTAAAGCCCTGAACCCGCGGCTCGTCGCCGAAGAACACAACCTGCGTTTCGCCATATCGTCGCATTTTGATACGGTCACAAAGCTGTATGGCAAAATCGCGAATGGCGTCGGCATTCTGCATAAGTATCAGATCGCATTCATATAAATCAATGCACGATGAAACTCCCCAATGCCCACCATGGTCTTCAGTGCTTGTTTCTGTTTCTTCTTTGAGATCGATCATCCGTATAACTCTCTTCTGAAAAATTCCGGCAGAGCGAATGCCGCCCTGTGAATTTGAGGATTGATATAGTTATTCACTCCGGGCGGATAAGGGGTCTTCAACCCGTTTTCCCACGGCGTATCCGAGACATACATGAAACCAATTCCCCCGCCGGGATAAGTGGGGATGTTGGCATAGTAATACGCAGGATTTTTTGTGAGCGCTTTAGCAGATGTATGAATTTCCTTGATCAGTTCCGTATCAAAGAACGGCTGCTCGCACTGAGTCGCCGCGGCGCCTCCAGGGACGAGGGCGCGCACCATCAACTTGTAAAACTCATCCGAGAACAGGCGCTCCGCCATGCCGATAGGGTCGGTCGTATCGGAGATGATTACGTCAAACTGGCCGGGGTTCTCCTCGAGATATCCAAAGGCGTCGCGCACCACCAACTTGGTGCGCTGATCAGACCACGGGTCCCCGAAGGACGCGGCGAAATACTCGCGCGACAAATCCACCACGCGCTGGTCGAGCTCGCAAACCACCGCTTCTTCCACAGATGGGTATCGCAACACTTGCTGCAGTGAACCGCCATCCCCGCCGCCGACGATCAGCACGCGTTTTGGCTGTCCCACGGCAAGCATCGGCACATGGACGATCATCTCGTGATAGCCCATGTTGTCACGCTCGGTCAATTGAATGATCCCATCCAGGATCATGGCGTTGCCGAAGAATTCCGTTTCGACAAACTGCAGATGCTGGTACTGGGTCTGTTCATCCGCAAGGACGCGCTTGACCCGCACGCCCTTGCGGTAATAAGGATGTAATTCTTCAGTAAACCAGATGCTCATGGGCGCAGCAACGCTCCTTCGGAGTGTGTGGATATAGATCTACAGAGCAAAGGGAATTTTTTCGACTTCTGCTTCACGGTCGATCTTGCGAAGCGCAAAATTATCTGCACCAAACGCATCTTTGATACGCTGGATCAGCGGTATCATGTCCTTGCCGATCGCGCACGTAAAAAGATCGATGGCGCAGTAATCGTATTCGGGCCAGGCATGCAAACTTGCATGCGACTCTGCGAGAAGCAAAAAACAGGTAAAGCCGTGGGGGCTAAACTTGTAAAAGCCCTCGTCCACAACCGTCAAGCCGCTTTCGCGC
>DATHTL010000141.1:0-43154 GCA_035463255.1 Anaerolineales bacterium
CGGCAAGCGCAGCCTCAGCCTATAGCGGTTATCTCGTGGTCGACAATGTATTCGATCGTGCGGCTATTTTTACTTCTGGGCTGTGGCTGGTTATGGTGAGTTGGGCGGCGCTGAAGGTGGGTGCACTGCAACGACTCTTAAGCTACTTCGGCACAGTGACCGGCGTAGCCGGGATCATTGGCGCAATTTTGCCATCCTTCGCGCCGATAGCTTTGCTGCTCTATATTATTTGGTTCCTGTGGTTCGGAATAAGGGACGTGCGAAACCGCGGCAGTGTTTCAGTGCCTTACACATCACCAGTTTCCGGCTCAAGTAGGCCGAATTGAGTATATCTCTGCGGATTCATAGAGCCCCATTAAGAAATTACGCTCCCTCTGTCGGGGGAGCGTAACGAAGGTAAATGACTTGTTAAGGAAGTGCTGTGCCAGACTTTATGTTGCGGACAGTGTCAACCTTTATGTATATCGGTGCCAAACTTTATCGGATCCGACAGTTACAGACTACACATCCAGGTTTCTGACGGCTTTCGCATGCGTCTGGATGAATTTTCGCCGGGGGTCCACCGCGTCGCCCATTAGCATGTCGAAGGTGCGGTCCGATTCGGCCGCATCCTCAATCGTGACCAGGAGCAGCGTCCGGTTTTCGGGGTTCATCGTGGTTTCCCACAACTGGGTAGGATTCATCTCGCCCAAACCCTTGTAGCGCTGCAGGCTGGCCTTCTCGCCCACTTCCTTCACGATCTTATCTTTCTCTCGCTCAGTATAGGCATACTTGACCTGGTTCTTGTACGCAACACGGTACAGAGGAGGCTGGGCGATATATAGATGCCCATCCTCGATCAGCTGCGGCATATAGCGGAAGAAGAAAGTCAATAAGAGAGTGCGGATATGGCTGCCATCCACATCGGCGTCGGTCATGATGATCACGCGCCCGTAGCGCAGCCCTTCAAGGTCGAAGTTATCGCTGATGCCTGTTCCGAGTGCAGAGATCAATGCCTTGATTTCATTGCTGGAGAGGATCTTATCAAGACGAGCGCGCTCCGTGTTCATGATCTTGCCGCGCAACGGCAGGATCGCCTGGAAGTGACGGTCGCGTCCCTGCTTGGCGGAACCGCCTGCCGAGTCACCTTCTACAATATAGAGCTCGGTCCGTGACGAATCACGGTCGGAGCAATCCGCCAGTTTCCCTGGCAGCGTGAGCGACTCGAGCGCTGACTTGCGGATGACGAGCTCGCGGGCCTTTTTGGCCGCGTCGCGTGCACGCGCCGAGGTCAAACACTTGGCAATGATCGTCTTCGCCGCCTGCGGATTTTCTTCCAGGAAAGTGCTGAACGCCTCGCCCACGACCTGCGTGACGTACGTTTGCACCTCGGGATTCATCAGCTTTACTTTTGTCTGTGATTCAAACTGCGGCTCAGGATGCTTTACTGAAACGATCGCCGTCAAGCCTTCACGGGTATCATCGCCTGAGAAGTTGGGATCGGCTTCCTTGAGCAAGCCATTCTTACGCGCATAATCATTGATCGCACGGGTCAACGAGGAGCGCAAACCAGTCAGGTGTGTACCGCCATCCACGGTGTTGATCGTATTCGCAAACGAATACACAGATTCGGTGTAGGCATCGGTGTATTGGATAGCCGCTTCGATGCCGATGGCCTCGATGTCCTTTTCCACATGGACAACCGGATGTAGATTATCGCGGTTGCGATTTAGATAGCGGACAAACGATGTGAGACCTCCTTCGAAATAGAAGGTCATCTCACGGTCATTGCGCTCGTCGACAAAACGGATTCGGACGCCGCGGGTGACAAACGCCATTTCGCGCAGACGCTGGACCAGGGTATCAAAACGATAATCGATATCTTCAGTGAAGATCTGCTTATCGAATTTGAACGTCTGCTTGGTGCCCGTCTCATCCTTGACTTTGCCGATCTGTTTGATCAGGCCCTGAGGTACACCGCGCTTATAGGTTTGCTGCCACACCTTCCCATCGCGCTTGATCTCAGTGACCATCCACTCAGAAAGGGCATTTACAGCACTCACGCCCACACCATGCAGACCACCCGAAACCTTGTAACCGCCGCCGCCGAATTTACCGCCCGCGCCAATCACGGTCATGACAACGTCCACGGTTTCCATCGGTTTCCCATTCATATCCTTCTTCGTGGGATGCGGACCGACTGGAATACCACGCCCGTTGTCTTCCACCGTTACACTGCTGTCGTCATGGATTGTGATGTTGATGTTCGTACAAAAACCGGCAAGAGCCTCATCGATGGCATTGTCAACAACTTCGTAGACTAGATGATGCAGCGCTTTAATGTCCGTACCGCCCACATACATACCGGGGCGCTTGCGTACATGCTCAATACCCTCAAGCGCTTGAATTGAACTTACATCATAGCTGACTTGATTTCCATTTTCTTTCGCCACAAAAGCCTCCAAACTCGTAGATAAAAATCACACACGTTGTGTAGGTATTCCTTGTTTTTTTTGCAATTTCTCAAGAACGGTCTGCAACCAGATGTTCATATCACGATAATACACAAAGCTGGCTGCGAGCAGCGCGGTCGTTATAAAGGCATGCCCGCCAATGCCTACCAGCGTCATCCATGAATCTTCGGGTGGAACACTCCACAGGTAGTTCAAGCCGATCGTAAGCAGGAACCAGCTCAGCACGAACAAACCGCTGGTGGGGAGCGCGAAGCGCGCCATCCGCAGGCTGGTAAAGATCGAGTAGAACGCGTTCTGCTTCCGAATAAAGATCCCGTGCGGGGTAAAGAACAACGGCACAACCAGCCAGAAGGAAAAGAGGAGCAGAACGAAGAACGCGATGCTGGCCAGGGTGGGACTAATCATCGTCACCACGGTAAGGATGAACATCACCGGCACAAAGAACATCATCAGTCCGATCACCCAGATCACCGAAAGGATCAGCGTCTGGAGAATGGCCTGCACAGAACTGATGGCCGTGCTCCGCTCGCCGAGAATGATTCCCGATACCCAGCGGAAGTACAAGCCGCCGAGCACCCAGCCTGCCAAAACCAGCACAAAGCCCAGCCCCATCACACCCGGAACAGATGATATCTGCACCACCTGCTGCTCACCGAGAGGTGTCTCGACCGGCATGGTCTGCGCCAGCAGGCTCGAAACGCCAATGGGGAATAGTTGCAGCTTGCCCAGCAGGCTCAACAGATTGAAACGCTGAAACAGTTCATTGAACAGCGCCTGAAACTCTGCAAACCGTTGTACATCGGTGGAAGAGGTCAGGGTCTGCTGCGCCCGGTCAAACATCATCTTGAGGAATGGGTTGACCAACCCGTACACGCTCAAACGCGGCCCCAGCCAGAGGAAGATATCCAGCACCAGCGGCAGGAGAATCAAGCTGACATGTGTGGAAACAGCGTCAAAACCGGCTCTCAATGATCCCATTACGCCCGGAGGTGGGGGAAGTTCTTCAAAACTCTGCGGGTACATAACCCTTTGATTCTACCATACGGACCCTATCTTGGCATCCACCTATGAGGCAGGTACAATGCAAATATGGATGAGCAAAGGTATTTGCCCGATGCAGACCGCGTTGGCGTGTTAACTTCGACCGTTTTGCTGGCTTTTGCCCTGACCCACCTCATTCAGGCACCGGAATTCAACCTAGAGATCCAGCTTCCGGGCTTTTTTCTACTCGTCCCATTGAACCTGACCACCGCCATGAGCCTGCTGACAGCAGGACTCACTGCCACCGGAATGGACTGGCTGCTGCACAGCCATCCATCGCTGAACGCGCGACCGACCTACCAGTGGTGGCTGCTCCCTACTCTGACGACCTTTGTGATCGGTGTGCCGCTTTCAATCCTGCCCAACGGGCCCGCCTGGTGGATCGCCTTTATCGTTGCCGGCACGTTCCTCTTTTTTGTCTTTGTGGCGGAATATATCGTTGTGGACCCGGGAGCTCCCTACTATGCCATTTCCATTGCTGGCCTAACGGCCATTTCCTATGCGTTGTTTTTTTTACTGTCCGTGGCTCTGCGCTTTAGCGGGGCACGCCTCTATATTCTTGCTCCGGCTTTATTCCTGGCGGCCTTTTTGGCCAGCCTGCGCATCTTGCACTTGCGCTTGAGTGGGCGCTGGGAGTATTTCTGGGCTGCGGGGATCGCGTTTGTCTGTATACAGATCGCCGCCGGGCTGCACTATTGGCCGCTTTCCCCCATCCAGTTTGGATTGCTGCTGATCGGTTTGCTGTATGGACTGACGAACCTTGCCATGAACCTTGGGGAAGACCAACCCACACGCCGGGCGGTGCTTGAGCCGGCAATCGTTATGGGGTTGTGCTGGGGACTGGCGGTCTTTGTCCAGTAATGATGACAAGGCAGTTGTTCATCCGCAGAGACCAGTGGCAGGAAATGTTGGATCATGTTCGTCAGCAAATACCGATGGAGGCCTGCGGCTTGCTGGCCGGCAGAGGTGAGCGGGTTGAGAAGGTGATCGTGGTGCGAAATCAGGCGCAAAGTCCCGTGCGCTTCGTAATGGATCCTTATGAGCAGTTGAAAGCCTTCGACTGGATCGAGTCGAACGGGCTGGAGCTCCTCGGCATCTTCCACTCTCATCCTGTGGGACCCGGGGCTGTCTCCGAAACCGATATGGTGGAGGCGGCCTATGAAGTGGTTCACATCATCTGGTCGCAGGACGATGATCGATGGCAGGCACGCGGCTTCTGGATCGAGAACAGCCGCACCACTGAAGTTTCATTACAAATTGTCGAGTAGAGAAACCATCTTCTTCTCCTTGTGTTTCCATTCTTATACTTACTCGGAGGATCCAAAGTTATGCAGGCTCTGATCGGCATTGGGGTTGTCATTCTTGGATATATCATCGGTTCTATCCCCTTTGGTTTGTTAATTGTGAAAATGAAGACAGGGAAGGATATTCGTACTGTCGAGAGCGGGCGCACAGGTGGTACCAACGCGGTGCGCGCGGCAGGGCTCGGAGCAGGTTTGCTTACCGCTCTCATGGACGTCTTAAAAGGTGCGGCATCCGTCTGGCTGGCACGGACACTCTTGCCTGATATGCCGCTCTTTCATGTGCTGGCTCCCCTGGCATCGATCCTTGGACATAATTATTCACTCTTCTTAATTAATCGCGATGAAGACGGAAAATTACGCTTTCACGGAGGTGCGGGCGGCGCGCCGGCCCTGGGTGGCGCGATGGGACTCTGGTTCCCCATATTCCCGATCGTGCTTATCGCAGGCGCCCTGATATGGTTTACGCTTGGCATTGCTTCCATTACCACGATGGCCATTGGGCTGGTGGTGACGGTTGTCTTCGCTGTGTACTCTTCGGTGGGATTGTTGGAGCCCATTCATATCTGGTATGGGGTGATCGCCGAGCTTCTCCTTCTCTGGGCGTTGCGCCCCAACATCAAGAAACTGCTAGCAGGCAAGGAGCGCGTGGTCAAATTTAGTTTGAACGGGTGGTTGAGAGCGAGGAAAGAAACGCAGGCGGGAACAAATAAATAAGGAAGTCTTAATCTATTTAAACAAAGACGGTCATCTCACTGATGACCGTCTTTGTTTCTAACTGAGCATTTGTTGCAATAGCGCTCGGAGATTTCTCTGGTGTAGCGTCTGTGCCAATCCACCCAGATAGACACGACTTTTTCCACATTCCTCGATGGTAATGTCGTCCAAAAGCTCGACTGCGTTCTTGCGCCGTGAGGCCGCTTTGACAGCTTTCTTGATCGCGGCCAGATAATTCAAGTTTTCCTTCACCGCCGCGTCGATCTCGCCGCGCAGGATGATGTCGCCATGCCCCTGCACGATGTTCTCGAGCCCCATGCGCCCGATCTGTTTAATGGAACTGGAGATTTCATCGATATCCCCATCCACAATATAAGGAAGCGGCATGAACGAATCGCCGGCGAACAAAATGCGGTCTTCCTCTACCAGGACAGCAATGCCATCCGGACTGTGTCCCACCGCGGGTGAGATGATCAGATTCTTTTTGCCTACCCGCAGCGTCAGATCGCCTTCCGTGAAGGTAATATGGGGTAATACGATCTTCACTTGCCGCAAGGCGGGGTTTTGTTTCTGGGCGCCCTCCAGTGAGGGGATGCCGCGCTCAATAAGAAAGTCGCGGCAGCGGGCGTGGGCGATCACCGTAGCCCCCGGGAAAAAGCAATTGCCCCAGGCATGATCGGCGTGGTAATGCGTGTTGACAACATACCGCACCGGGACATTTAACTCGTGTTCGATAAACTCACGAATACTTAGCGTCTCATCTGGCAGCGCCAGCGTATCGATCACCACCGCCCATTGGGGTCCCGCAACCACACCCGCCGTTACCTGGGCATACACTTCGCTTTGGAACCAAAAAACATTTTCAGAGACTCGCTCGCGGTGCATTCGAATAACCTTTGTGAATAATTTTTCTATTGATAGCACAAACAGAGGGGAAAATCAAGTTGATTAGACAAATCTAAGAAATTCCCGACATTTTCGTAGGCCGTTTGTACCGCTCCGCTTGCTTATGCACTTCTGCCGTGATAAACTTTATCCACAGACGGCTACGCTTGTCCGTAGGACCGTTAGGCTTAGAAGATATGACCCAAAACCTGCTCATTGTGAGCGCAGATACGACCTTTGCACAAGTGCTGCTCCATGGGTTGGAGCAGGAAGGTCATCGCGTTTCCATTACCAAAGGGAAGGGCGAGTCGGTCGTTCGTGCCGATGAGGTCAACGCTTCTCTGGCGTTTCTCGATATGGATATGGGCTACCGGGCGGTGCTGGAGATCGGCCAGGCACTGCGGATGCTCAGGCCAGAGATCAGATTCGTTGTGTTTTCGAGGGAGGAAACCCCACCTGTGCTGGATGAGCTTCATCCCTGGATGTTTTCGCGAAAGCCATACTATTTGCCGGAAGTGCTGAACATGCTAAACGATAATTCCACTCGCTTCTCACAACCCGCCAAGACATCGAATCCCCAGCAGAGAGTTCAAACCAATGACCCCGCTCTCCCCTGGCTGGGAGACCCGACCAAGGCCGCGCAGCATCTCACGCGTCTGACGCTGGAATCGTCGGCGCAGGCGGCGTTGATCACACGCGGCGATAATCTGTGGGCCTATGCAGGTCAGCTTTCGCAGGGCGCGGCAAAAGAGCTAGCCGTCACGGTGACGCGGCACTGGGATGGACAAAAAGGAAGCGACCTCTTGCGCTTCGTCCGCCTGGAAGCGACCAAGGCGGAACACATGCTCTACGCCACACGTCTGGCAGATGACGTGGTACTGGCACTGGTCTTCGATGCCGAAACGCCGTTTAGCACCATTCGCACCCAGGCCGGGCAGCTCGTCAACCGGCTTTCCACGCAAACCCCTGAGGTGCAGGAAATGCCCGGCGTCCAGAGGTCGGTACCGGCTTCGTACGATGCACCGACCGAACACCTGGAGGATGAAAGCAGTCCTGACCTGGATGTCCCGAGCATCGCGGATATCCTGTCCGATGTCCCTCCCCCGAGACCCGAGCGAGTTGTCAGCCGGAACGAGGAAGAAGAGTTTATAGATCAGCCAATTCATTCCCGGTCGAGGCAGTATAGTCGCGAAAGCTCGCCTGCCGTGCGCGTCAATGATGTACTGATATCTAATCAAGAAAATGAAGAGACCGTTGAGCACGTTGTGGAAGATTTCGACGCAACCGTTCCATCGAAATCACGCCCGCGTCCCGAAACGCCCATCCGACGACCGATGCCGGGCGAGCTGGACGAGACCCGTCCCCATTCCATTACCGAGGTAGCCGGACGCGTGATGCTCGAACCGATCTCCCCGGGTCTTTATAACCTGACCTATGCTTGTTTGCTGGTACCGCGCTTCAGTTCACACTACTTGACCGGTGATATCTCTGACCGGATTTCGGAATGGCTGCCGCAGATTTGCATTGCCTTCGGCTGGCGGTTGGAATATCTGGCGGTGCGTCCCGAGTATGTGCAGTGGGTGTTGAATGTTCCACCCGCCACATCGCCTGGGTACCTGATGCGCATCATCCGCCAGCAGACCTCGGAAAAGATCTTTGCCGAGTTCACCCGCATGAAAAAGGAAAATCCATCGGGTGACTTCTGGGCGCCGGGTTATTTGATCATGGGTGGCTCGCAGCCGCACCCGCCGCAACTGGTCAAGGATTACATCAAACAAACCCGCACCCGTCAGGGATATTCGCAACCGAGGAGATAAGATACTCTCGCGTTGAGTGCTTCGCAATCGAAGCGCAAGTAGAAAGTAACACTTACATTAAGTAGGAGATTACTTCCCGACGGCTCGCCCACCTGCCCGGGATGACATCATACAATAAGCGCGGAGTATAATAACTCCGCGTTACTATTTAATTTATATGGGCGACTCCTTGTGACGCTTCAATTGCAATCAGTAAGAGTCGGTTGGGTCGCCCCTACTGATAATCTATTGCTGACAACTGGAACCTACACATGCCTTCTACCCTTTACCTGATTGACGGACACGCACTCGCTTATCGCATGTATTTTGCACTGACGGCCGGGGGAAGCAGTACGCGCTGGCAGACATCTAAAGGTGAACCCACCGCGGGCACCTACGGCTTTGCCCGCGAGCTCTTGCGCATCATCGAACAGGAAAAGCCCGATTACATCGCGGTGGCCTTCGACACCGGGAAAACCTTTCGTGACCAGATCTTCTCCGCGTATAAAGGCACGCGCGCCAAAATGCCCGATGACCTGTCACCGCAGATCAAGCGCATCCGCGAGCTGGTGGATGCCTTCAACATCCCGCGCCTGGAAATGGAAGGCTTTGAAGCAGACGATGTGCTCGGCTCCATCGCCCGGACGGCCGCACAGGATGAACTCGGCGTTAAGATCATCACCGGTGACCGTGACCTGCTGCAGCTGGTCAATGAGCGCACCACTGTATATCTCGCGGGCGATGATCAGAATTACATCACCGATGAAGACGTTGTCAAAAAGCTTGGCGTGCCTCCACACCAGGTTGTGGACTTCAAGGCTCTAGTCGGCGATAAATCCGATAACATCCCCGGCGTGGCAGGCATCGGTGAAAAGACCGCCATCGCTCTGCTGCAGAAATTTGGAACACTCGATAATATTTATCAAAGCCTCGACCAAGTGGAAAAGCGCTGGGTCACTAAGCTCGCGCAAAACCGCGAGAAGGCGTTCATGAGCCGCGACCTGGCACAGATCAAAACCGATCTCAATATCAAGCTCGACCTCAATCACGCGAAGGCCGGGGAGATTGATCTCGCGGCACTAGAAAATCTTTTTAGAGAACTCGAATTCCGCTCGCTGCTCAAAACACTCGAACGGCTTGGCGGGACTCCTGCAGCTACTGCCAGTGCAGAGCCGCTCCAGCCCGGCCAGCAAATGTCCATGTTCGCGACGGAGCCGCAGCAACAGCCCATCATGTATATGCTCACACCGGGCCTGAATATTGAGGTCAAGGTCGTGGATACCGGCGAAAAGTTGGACGACCTCGTCAGTGAGCTTAGCCAGGCGAAGATCATTTCGTTCGATACGGAAACAACATCCACCGAGGAGATGCGAGCGGAGATTGTCGGCATCTCGCTGGCAATCCAGGAAGGCGAGGGATATTACATCCCGGTGGGTCACCGAGCCGGGACAAATCTTCCGCTTGAACAGGTCCTTGCCGCGCTCAAAGGACCGCTGACCGACCCGAAGATCGGCAAGATCGCGCACAATGCAAAATACGATTACATCGTTCTGGCAAAACATGGATTAAAAGTTTCGCCGCTCGTCTTCGATACCATGCTGGCAGAATTTATCGTCGATCCGGGCTCACGGAATCTTGGCTTAAAGAATCTGGCCTTTGTGAAGCTCGGGGAAGAAATGACTCATATCGAGGATCTGATCGGCAAAGGTAAGAAACAGATCACCATGGCGGAGGTGGCCATCGAATCGGCTGCACCTTATGCAGTAGCAGATGCAGAAGTTACACTGCGCCTGATGCCCATCGAAGAGCAGGAGCTCAAGCGGGTCAATGGCGAAAAGCTGCTCTATGAGATTGACCTGCCTCTCACACCAGTGCTCGCCGATATGGAAATGGCCGGCATCTCGCTCGACCTACCTTTCTTTCAAGAGACCGCAGTCCGGCTTGAGAAACGATTGTCTGAGATCGAGAAGCAAGTCTATGAAGCCGTTGGCAAGCCGTTCAACATCAATTCGACGCAGCAGCTTTCCGATGTGCTTTTCAACCGTCTGGGACTGGAACCGCCCGACCGGGGCAACAAGACCGCCAGTGGACATTTTTCCACCTCGGCAGGCGTTCTCGACCTGCTGCGCGGCAAACACACCGTTGTGGACATGGTACTGGAACACCGCGAGCTGTCCAAGCTAAAGTCAACGTATGTAGATGCCTTGCAGGCCGCGATCAATTCTGAGACCGGTTGTGTGCACACTTCCTACAGCCAGATCGGCGCGGTGACGGGACGGTTGTCCTCCTCGAACCCGAACCTGCAGAATATTCCCATCCGCAGCGAGGAGGGGCGCCGCCTTCGTCACGGCTTTGTGGCCGGCAAGGGCAACGTGCTGCTCTCTGCGGATTACTCGCAGATCGAGCTGCGTATCGTGGCGCACATGGCCCAGGATGAAGCGATGTTGGCCGCGTTCCGCGCGGGAGAGGATATTCATGCTACAACGGCGGCCGCGATTTATGGCATCGACCCAAAGGATGTCACCTCGCGCATGCGCCGCATCGCCAAAGGTGTGAACTTCGGTCTGATCTATGGCATGTCGGTGTTTGGACTGACGCGCTATACAGAGTTAACGCTGGCAGAAGCAGAGACTTTTGTAAAAACGTATTTCCAGAAGTTCCCGGGCGTCAAACGCTATCTGGATGGCATTCGCAAACTGGCCGCACAGCAGGGATACGTGGAGACCCTGCTGGGTCGCCGGCGCTACTTCCCCGCGCTGCAGAGCAAGGCTAACGTGCAGGTCAAGAACCGGGAGGAGCGCGAAGCCATCAACGCTCCAGTGCAGGGAACAGCAGCCGACATTATGAAGCTTGCCATGCTTAAAGTCCCACCGGCATTGAAAGAAGCCGGCTTGAAGGCCCGCATGCTCCTGCAGGTGCATGATGAGATCGTGCTGGAGTGTCCCAGGAAGGAAGTGTTGGAGACTGCTCGCGTTGTGCAAGAAGCCATGGCGGACGCGTTCCCCCTGAGCATTCCTCTCTCCACCGAAGCGCGCTACGGCCCGAACTGGGGAGACATGAAACCGATAGAATAAGATTCAAACACGCAGGACACACCTGCCCTGGCGGGCGTTGCCAGGGGGTGTGCGTCAGGTGCAAGTGTCGTGTCCTTTGTGTTAAAAATGAACCAATGGTAGGGGTAAGGTTATACGCCTCTACGTTATAATTAAAGCTACCAACCATGCCAGGACGAGAAGACATCTTCCACAAGTCAATGAATGAAGGACACTCCGCTGCCTGGGACCAGGAATGGGGCAAGGCGGCTGCGGCATATCGCAAAGCCCTGCAGGAGATGCCCGATAACCCAAAAGCTCTCAACAGCCTGGGGCTGGCACTCTATCAGCAGGGTAACTTCGACGAGGCTCTGCAAATTTATAAACGTGCTGCACAGGTCTCGCCGGATGATCCGCTGCCGATGGAAAAACTGGCCCAGCTTCTGGAGCGCACCGGGCTTCTCAAAGAGGCCATTGCTGCCGCGGCTAGAGCGGCCGAGCTCTTCCTCAATCAACGCGACGTGGATAAAGCCATCGAGAACTGGGTGCGGGTGACCATGCTCGACCCCGATAACGTGATGGCGCATTCGCGACTCGCGCTGGCGCACGAGCGGCTCGGGCATAAATCTCAGGCCGTCACAGAATTCATTGCGGTGGCCAGTCTCGTCCAGCGCACAGGCAACCTTCAAAAGACCGCGGAGCTCATCAACCGGGCTTTGCATTTGATGCCTGAAAGTGAAGAAATAAAGCAGGCCCTTTCGATCCTGCGCTCCGGGCAACTGCTCCCGAAACCGTTACGGCCCAAAGGCGGGACAGGTCCGATTGCCATGGCCCAGGTCAAACAACTGGACCAGCCCAAGAAGCAAGCCGACTCCGGGCTGGACCCGATCGCGGAGGCGCGTCAAAAAGCGCTCACCCGGCTGGCAGAGATCCTCTTCGAATACTCCACCGATGACGGTCAGACCGCCCAGGCCCGCCGCGGTCTGCAATCGCTCATGCGCGGCACGGGTCAACTCTCCATCCAGCAATCCGAACAGACAAAGGTCGTCCTGCACCTCGGTCAGGCTATCGATGCCCAGACCAAGGAAAATGAAAACCAGGCCGCCGAGGAATTGGAGCACGCCCTTGAGGCCGGCTTCAACCATCCGGCCCTCCACTTCGATCTGGGATTGCTCCGCTCGAGAGGCGACCGTCTGGAGTCCGCTATCCGGCATTTGCAACATGCCGTGAAACACCAGGACTTTGGACTCGCGGCGCGCTTGCTGCTGGGCCAGGTCAATCAGAAGCTGGGACGCCTGGGGCCCGCATCGATCGAGTATCTCGAAGCGCTAAAGCTGGCAGACTCGATGGTCGTCCCTGCCGAGCAAGCCGACGAGATCCGCCAGATGTATGAGCCGCTGATCGAATCACAGGCCGAAGTTAATGACGAAGCAACTCTCAAGCGCCTGTGCGACAACGTCAATGAGATGCTCATGCGTAAGAACTGGCGCGATCATCTCCACCGGGCGCGCGAGCAAATGCCGAAATCGCAGGACGGCGATATGCCCATGCCGCTTGCGGAGGTGCTCCTGCAGGCGCAATCGAGCCAGGTGCTGGAAGCCATCAATCACGTCCACCAGCTGGCGCGGGCCGGGCAACTGCGCTCTGCTATGGAAGAAGCCTTCAATGCCCTGACCTACGCGCCGACCTACCTCCCCCTCCATACACTGATGGGCGATCTGCTCGTTCGCGAGAACCACATTGAGGAAGCAATCGCGAAATTCAATGCCGTCGCGCAAGCCTACAGCGTTCGCGGCGAGGCAGCCCAATCGGCTAAGCTCCTGCGGCGCGTGATCCAGCTTGCCCCCATGGACATGGCTGCGCGCAAGAAATTAATCGACCAGCTCGTGGCCCGCGGACAGATGGATGATGCCATCCGCGAGTACCTGGAGCTGGCAGATACCTACTATCGCCTCGCCGAGCTCGACATGGCGCGCAAAACATATACGACTGCCCTGCGCGTGGTCCAGCAGGCCAACGCCGACCGCAACTGGAACATCCACATCCTTCAGCGCATGGCAGATATTGACATGCAAAGACTGGATTGGAAACAGGCCATCCGCGTCTACGAACAAATTCGCACCCTCCGCCCGGACGATGAGGGTGTGCGCAAGAACCTGATCGAGCTCAGTCTGCGCATGGGGCAGACCGCCCAGGCGAATGCAGAGATCGAAAATTATCTGATGTATCTCCAGACTCATGGCCGCAGTGAGGTGGGTGTCAAATTCGTGGAAGAGCTGTTGCTCGACCGCCCCAACGACATTGTCCTGCGACGCGCCCTGGCGCAGCTGTACATGCAGGCTGGCAGGGCTGAAGAGGCCGTGGCGCAGCTTGATTCGCTGGCCGAATCTCTCTTGAGTGCTAACAAAAAAGAAGAGGCGATGGTGATCATCAATCAGATCCTTCTCATCGGTCCTCCCAACGCCGACCAGTACCGTCAGTTGCTGATGCAGCTGCAGGCAGGATAATCATGAACCGTCATACGGTAGAGCGTGTGACGGTTTTTATTTAGTACACCTTCAAAGCCACTTCCTGTCAGTGCTATAATCCCAGCGACTTGATTTTTGGAGAACATAACATGATTCAAACTCACCGGGAGAACACCGGTACCATGCGTAATCGGTCTGTAATGACTATAGTCCCGAGTGCTCGTATCGGGAATTGGCTTTTCCTCTTTGCCGGTGTTGTGGCCTTTCTTGTTGTCTTCGGGGGCTTCGTCCGTCTCACCCGCTCCGGGCTCTCGATCACCGAATGGAATCCGATCAGCGGGACACTTCCGCCGCTGGGCGAGCAAGCCTGGCTTGAGGAATTTGATAAGTACCAGCAGACGCCTGAATACCAACAGATCAATTTCGGCATGACGCTAGAGGAATATCAATATATCTTCTATATTGAATGGTTCCACCGCTTCATCGCCCGTTTTGCAGGATTGGTCTACGCCATCCCTGTTTTTTATTTCCTCTTCACAAAACAAATTCCCTTCAAGGAATTCGGTATCTACTTTGTGATGGGCATGCTCTTTATCGCCCAGGCTTTTGCCGGCTGGATCATGGTCGCGAGCGGCCTGGTGGACCGGCCCTCTGTCAGCCATTTCAACCTGACCATTCACCTGCTCCTTGCAATCACCCTGCTTGGACTCGCGTTGTGGACGGCACTCGGACACAAATACGGCTTCCCGGACAAAGACAAAAAGACAAAATGGTCATTGCCGTCGAAGATGGCTCTGGTTTCTTTTGCATTACTGCTTATCCAAATCGCGTATGGAGGCATGACCGCCGGGCTGAAGGCCGGTCACGTATCCGATACCTGGCCCCAGATGTTCGGCAGGTTGGTCCCGCCGAATCTCTTCAACTCTTGGATCAACCTCTTCGAAGTACCGCAGACGATTGTCTTCATCCACCGCTGGTTTGCGTGGCTGGGAATCCTCTTTGTGCCGCTCGTGTATTACCTGGCTAAGAAACAAAATTATCCGCGCGAGATATTGAATGGATTACTCTGGCTAAGTGGTGCAGTAGCATTACAGATCGTACTGGGTGTGCTGACTGTTTTGTCCTATGTAAATATTGTGATCGCGCTGATCCATCAGGCCAACGCTTTGCTGCTTCTAGTGCTGGGGATCTATTTGATCCATCGCTTGCGAGCCTTTGATGCTGTGAAGTCATGATGAACAAAACGCGACCGAAGTTGATTCTCAGTCGCGTTTTGTATGCAGCGGTTCATGGGCTACTGCACGAACAGCGGCAGGCACGCTTCAGCAATCTGCTCCACGTGACGATGATCTGTACCGCAGCATCCGCCCAGGACGTTCAGATTGGGCATCCGCCGCCTGAGACGGGCATATTGTTTTCCAAGCTCAACCGGATTCCCAATGTCAAGATCAGGCGCCTCGTTCAATTCTGCGTGACTTCGGTGGGAAGCGTTGGCACGCAGCCCGCGCAGCCGTTCGAGCCATCGCCCACCTTCGGCAACGATGTGCTCGAAATGCGTGGGATGTGCGCAGTTGATCATGTAATAGGCGGGATAACCTGAAGTAGCTCCGTCAACCTGTTCGATTGCCGATTTCAGCGGTTGGCCGGTTGGGAGATTACCATCCGTTTCAACCGTGAAGGAAATGGCAGCAGGTATATTCGCGTTCTTTGCAGCTCGCGCGATGCCAATTGCCTCTTCCACATAGTTCATTGTAATAGCTGTCACCATATTTGCCGCGGAGCTGGCGAAGGTCTCGATCTGTCCCCGGTGATAGGATTCCGCTTCTTGCGCCGACATGACGTTCCCTGGCACGTACCCATCGCCGCGCGGACCGATACATCCGCTGATCACCACCGGCATCTGTTTTGTTTCATAGTCCTCTCGGACATCCCGAAGCAGCTCGATAGCTCGGAAGTTGGCATCTGCCAGCGTCTCAGATGAATACCCGAGGCGTGCTCCCCAATCTGGGCTGGACCGCCAGGTGGCGCTTTCGAGCAGGAGCCCAGTACCAAAGCGTTTGGCGAGGTCCGCATACTTCCGGAAGTACCTACGCAGGGCTGCTTCCCCTTCCGGCGTCTTGAGCAGGTGAAAGGCGGCGAAATCCGGGAGTTCCCAATCCTCGTGGAAGATCAGCGTGGTTTCGATCCCGCCATCGGTGAGGTAAAGCCCGCCGTCGAGTTGAGGAAGTGTATTGCGATTCATAATCATGATCTTTCTCCAACCTAAGAAAAAATACAGGTGATCAGGAGGCGAAGCAACACTCACGCTTGTACTGCAAGTGCTGCTTCGCTCAATTTCTTGTCGCCTTACTTGTTGACGATGATTGTGTGGATGGTGGCATTCTTGTCATTTGCAGAGGGCGAGTTGTAAATCACGGTCATGCCAAACCTCTTGTAAACAGCCCAGTAATGCATGCGGTCAGGTGAGTTGCCATAATCAGGTAAGCCAGGCTCCCAGCCCGCTTGCGGAGCGTGTGGAACCCTGGGCTGGCCCATTTTCTGCTCCACGTCTGCCATTGTGTCATTCTGGACCAGCCCCAGAGGCAGCACACCTTTGTAAGGGGCAAAGCCTTCCGAGTTTTCGAGATACAAATAGGCTGCTTTGACAATCCGGTTCTCATCCGTCCAGAGGGCAAGGCCGGCAGGCTGGCAAAGCTGAAATGCCCCCGCCTGGGTGCAACTGTTACTGGCAATGAAATCTGAGACGGTCTTGTCGCGAACCGATTTGCCCAACGTAGTCTGGTAGCTGGGCTGTGCCGGAGCCGCCCGTGCGACATCCACGACCGGTGGTATGCATGCAGCGGCAAAGAATGCGATCACGGCAAGCAAACTGAGGGATTTGAAAAGCTTGTTCATTTTTTCTCCTTCTTGAGTTGATTGAATATGCCCACAGTTTATTCATGCCGTGTCTCAGCTTCGTCTCAAAGAACGTCTCAAAACACACAACTTCAATAATTCGGATATATTTTGGAGATATAATCAAATATCGGCTGGAGCAAAAGGAAAAAGAGAGGCATATCCGTGCGTCTTGCCTTACACTTGTTGGGTTCCCCTGAAATTGAGCTAAACAATGAACCGATCACACTGGAGCGCCGCAAAGGGATAGCGCTGCTGGCGTATCTTGCAGTTGAGCAGGGCGCGCATTCACGCGAGTCTCTAAGCGCGCTCCTTTGGCCCGAGAATAGCCAGGCCAGTGCCTTCAAGAATCTGCGGCAGGTGTTGTGGGAGATCCAAAAGACGATAGGCGAGGGATGGCTCGAGACGGGTCAGGGGAAGGTTGCATTTCGCGAGGGCGCGAGGCAGATGTGGCTGGATACTCGCGAATTCGAATCACTGTTTGCCGAGGGCTGTGCTCAACCAGACCCCTCACTCCGTATCTCCATTCTGGCTGATTCCGCCAAACTGTACCGTAACCACTTCCTGATGGGGTTCAGCCTCAAGGATGCGCATCCTTTCAATGATTGGGCGTTTGCCACTGCAGAAGACTTGCGGCGGAAGCTTTCCACGATCTTGAGTAAGCTTTCGGAGGACCAGTGCGCGATCGGTCTGGCAGCGCAAGCGATTCCCTATGCCCGACGTCTGGTTGCGCTCGACCCGCTCAACGAAGCGGCGCACCGCCAGTTAATGGAGGTGTATCTGCAGGCCAGGCAGCCGAACGCGGCGTTGAAACAGTATCAGGAGCTTGAACAGATCCTGCGCAAAGAGCTAAATCTCGATCCCCAGCCGGAAACACGTGAGCTCTACAAAAAGATCCGCAAGGGAGAAGTGAGCCTTGTCCCCCCCGAAAGACAGGAGATCAGTGTCGCTCCCCGGCACAACCTTCCGCACCAGTTCTCCACGTTCATTGGGCGGGAGAAGGAGCAAAACGAGATCATCCATCTCCTTGCAAAGAAACGCCTGGTCACGCTCGTGGGAACAGGCGGTATCGGCAAGACCAGCCTGTCGCTGCAGGTGGGACGCAAACTGCTGAACGAGTACCCGGACGGAGTCTGGTTCATCGCGCTGGATTCCCTCTCTAATCCCGCGTTGATCACGCAGACGGTTGCCTCTGTCTTTGATCTCCGGGAGGGTGTGGATCGCCGGCTTCTTGAAAAATTGACTGATTCGCTCCGCCCAAAAACCACTCTGCTTATCATTGATAATTGTGAACACTTGCTGGATGCCTGTGCGGAGTTGATCACGGCATTGCTCACGAGCTGCCCGGATCTTAAGATCCTGACCACCAGCCGTGAGGCGTTAGGCATCCCGGGTGAAGCGATCTACACCATGCCTTCTTTGCCGCTCCCTGAGCAGGAGGCTGACTCGCTCGAAACGACGAGTGAATTCGAGTCGATTCAGCTATTTGCTGAACGGGCGGCGTTGTCTCTAACTTCCTTTCGGCTTACAAAAGAAAATATACAGACTGTGGTGGATATCTGTCGCAAAGTAGATGGGATTCCCCTGGCGATCGAGCTCGCGGCTGCGCGTGTAAACATCTTACAGCCGGAAGAAATCCTGGCGCAACTAAAGGATTCGTTCGCATTGCTGGCAAGCGACGCGCGTATGATTTTACCTCGTCATCAGACATTGCACGCCTCAATGGAATGGAGTTGGAGCTTGCTCAGCGAAGCAGAGCAAACCTTCCTGCGCCAGCTTTCCGTGTTCGCAGGCGGCTGGACTCTGGAATCGGCGCGGGCGGTCTGTGAGGACGATGCGCCCCTTGCGGGCGTGGCTCTATCCGGCGCGCTTGTGAAGAAGTCGCTGATCGTGGTGGACCAGGAAACGGGGCGCGAGACGCGCTATCGCTTCCACGAAATGGTGCGTGAATTTGCACATAACAGGCTGATCCAATCAGGCGAGGAGGAAAAAATCCGCAGCCTGCACCTGAAATATTTCGTGAAGCTTTCTGGACAAGCCGAGCACGAGTTAAGGAGCTCTGCGCTGGTGAACTGGCTGGAGCGCCTGAACGAGGAACGCAACAACCTGCGCGCCGCCTTGAACTGGGCGTATAAAAACGATATCGAGGCGGGATTGTACCTGTCCGGTCAGTTGATGCGCTACTGGGAGAGCGCCAATGTACGCGAAGGTATTCAATGGCTGGAAAACCTTATCAATCATCCCGCATCCGTTGATTTTCCTGCCGCGCGAGCACAAGCATTACTTACCTATGCATGGCTGATGACGTGGTTCCAGCAGTTCGAACGGGCGCGTATTGCCACGGAAGAGGGCCTGGCATTATTTCGAGCTGCTGGCAATCAGCGTGGCGAAGCAGATACTCTCGTTTGTCTGGCGAATATATGGCAGTTTCTCGATGACCTTGATTCAGCCTCGGAGCTTCTCCACCAGTCGCTGGATCTGGCTGTGGCTCTGAAGGATCGATGGAGGGAGGCCAATATTTATTATTTCCTGGGCTGGGACCGCCGTGATTTCCGGCGGACCGTGATGTACTGGGAAAAGGCTCTGTCCCTGTATCGGGAGACAGGGGATCAGATCGCTCTGGCAAATCTCCTGAGTGTGCTCGGTCAATTTCGAATACTAGAAGGTGATATTGAGATCGGAGAAAAACTTCTCGATGAGGCAGTGGTCCTATGGGAGGCAAACCGCCGGGCAAACATCTGGGAAAACGTGAAGATCGCCAGAAGCGCGCTCGCGCTCATGCGCGGAGAACATGAGCAGGCCTACGGCCTCTTGGAAGAAGCACTCCAATCCGCCAGAGAAACAGGGAATCGGATGTCCTACTTGTGGGTACGCGTTCGGATGGGAATCCCTGCGCTTCGCGCCGGTAGACTTGAAGAAGCCTACAGTATTTTTTCCGAAACAGCCCAAGACTTCACAAAGGATAGCTACACAATCGGAACGGCCGTTGCACTGGAGGGGATTGCAAATTATTACGCTGCAACCGGCAGTCCTGAGCGTGTAGCACGGCTGATTGGGTGGGCAGACACAATACGCAAAAGGGTTGGCGATCGCCGCCCCAGTGTCGAGCAAGCAGACATAGATAAATTGATCTCGGCCTGTCTGGCGAGCATGGGGGAAGCGGCATTCTCGGATGCCTATGATGAGGGAGGAAAAATGCAACTGGATGAGGCGATGGCCTATGCACTGCGTAAAGATTGACGAGTCCGGCCAGGGCTGCGATCGCCCACTTTTCTGACCCGGAGCATCGCGGAAAAAACTTGGTAGGTCACCCTCTGATGAATCACGATTGCATAGATGGTTGCATGTTCATCAGCAAATGGCGAATTATAGATAACGGTCATACCAAATCTTGTGTACACTGCCCAGTCGTGGATACGGTCTGGAGATCCAGTCTGGCAGGGTGGCAGACTTGGAATGATCCCGATTAGGTACAACGATTGCGGGCCATGAAATCGGCAACGGTCTTGTCGCGAACCGATTTTTCCAGCATGACCTGGTAACCAGACTTTGCGGGAGCTGCCTGCGCGTCATATGCGACCCACAGGACTGCTGCTTCGCGGCGTGCAATCGAGTGGATAAATTTCGGGGATATAATCAAGCATCGACCGGAGCAGAAGGAGAGGCATGTCCCCGCGTCTTGCCCTGCATTTTCTGGGTACCCCACACATCCAACTGGACAATGAAAGCATCACCCTAGAACGCCGTAAGGCCCTCGCTTTACTGGCGTATCTGGCGATCGAGCAGGGAAGTCATTCGCGTGAGTCGCTGACCGCGCTGCTCTGGCCAGATTACGCGCAATCGAAGGCCTTCAAGAACTTGCGGCAAGTCCTGTATGAGATCCAAAAGACAATCAGTGAGGGCTGGCTGCTGACCAGGCGCGATAAGATCTCGCTGAACGACGATGTAGCTGCCCCAGCTGGGACAGGAGAAGTCTGGCTGGATGTCCGTGAGTTTGAGACCCGGTTTGCTGAGGGATGCGCGCAAAATGACATTGGGCTCCGTATCTCCCTTCTGGCGGATACCGCCAAACTGTATCGCAACCACTTCCTGACCGGGTTTAGCCTCAAGGATGCCCATCCGTTCAACGATTGGGCTTTTGCCGAATCAGAGGCTCTGCGACATACGTTTTGCGACCTTTTGAGCAAGCTATCAGATGATTATTGCGCCACCGGTCAGGCAGCCCAGGCCATTCCGCATGCCCGGCGGCTGGTCGGGATTGACCCGCTGAACGAAACCGCGCATCGTCAGCTGATGGAGTCCTACTTACAGGCGGGACAGTCGAACGCGGCGTTGAAGCAATATCAGGCTCTCGAACAGATCCTGCGCAAAGAACTGAACCTCGACCCACAGCCGGAAACGCGTGAACTCTACAAGCGAATCCGCAGAGGCGAAGCGAAACCTGTCCGGGTCGAAAAGCGGACTGAACTCATTGCTCCCCAACACAATCTTCCACACCAGCTTACGATGTTTATCGGGCGCGAAAAGGAACAACACCAGGTTATTTCTCTCATTGCGAAGAAGCGGCTAGTAACACTTGTGGGAGCAGGTGGCATCGGCAAGACCAGCCTGTCGCTGCAAGTGGGGCGAAAGCTGCTACAGGAGTATCCGGATGGCGTCTGGTTCATCGCTCTAGATTCACTCGGGGACCCCGCGTTGCTCACGCAAACCGTCGCCTCTGTATTTAACATCCGAGAGGGCGTGGATCGGCGCCTCCTTGAGAAATTAACCGATTTCCTCCGTCCGAAAACCACTCTGCTCATCCTCGACAATTGTGAACACCTACTGGACGCCTGCGCACAATTAATCACCGCATTGCTCACGAGCTGTCCAAACTTTAAAGTTCTCACCACCAGCCGCGAGGCGCTTGGGATCCCCGGTGAGGCGATCTACACCATTCCATCTCTGCCACTCCCAGAGCAGGATGAAGATGCCCTCGAAACAATGAGTGAATTCGAATCCATTCAATTATTTGCGGAACGGGCAGCTCTGTCTCTGACCTCCTTTGAGCTGACAAAAGAAAATATCCGGGCCGTGGTCGACGTCTGCCGCAGGGTGGATGGAATTCCCCTGGCAATCGAGCTGGCGGCCGCGCGCGTGAATATTCTGAGCGTCGAAGAAATCCTGGCCCAATTACAGGATTCGTTCGCGCTGCTGGCAAGCGACACCAGGACAATTTTGCCGCGGCACCAAACCTTGCGTGGTTCCATGGAGTGGAGCTGGGACTTGCTCAGTGAAGCCGAGCAGAGGTTCCTACGTCAGCTTTCTGTGTTTGCAGGCGGCTGGACACTCGAGTCTGCGCAAGCGGTCTTTGAGGACGATGTGTTGGAGCTGTCCAACGCGCTCGCGAAGAAGTCGCTGATCGTGGTGGATCAGGAAACGGGGCGCGAGACGCGCTATCGATTCCACGAAATGGTTCGTGAGTTTGCCCATGACCGACTGGTCAGGTCAGGCCATGAAGAGAAGATCCGCACTCTGCATTTGAAATATTTTGTGAATCTTTCCGGGCAGGCCAAGCTGGAGCGCCTGAATGAGGAAAGCAATAATCTGCGCGCCGCGCTGCACTGGGCCTACAGAACGGATATCGAGGCAGGCTTGTATCTGTCAGGTCAGTTGAGGCGCTACTGGGAAAGCGCCAATGTACGCGAAGGCATTTACTGGCTGGAGAATTTCATCAACAATCCAAGATCAGTGGATTTTCCAGCCGCGCGAGCACAAGCATTACACACCTACGGATGGCTGATGACATGGTTTCAACAGTTTGAACGAGCGCGTATTGCTGCAGAGGAAAGCCTGGCATTATTTCGAGCTGCGGGCGATCAGCGTGGCGAAGCTGATACTCTTGTCTCCCTGGCGAATATCTGGCAGTTTCTCGATGATCCTGATTCAGCCTCAGAGCTTCTCCATAAATCTTTAGATCTGGCTCGGTCGCTGAACGATCCATGGAGGGAGGCCAATGTTTATTATTTCCTGGGCTGGCATCGCCGTGATTCTCGTCGGACGGTAATGTACTGGGAAAAGGCTGTGTCCCTGTACCGGCAAACAGAGGATCAGATCGCTCTGGCAAATCTGCTGAGCCTGCTGGGTCAGTTTCGAATACTGGAAGGTGATATTGAGATCGGAGAAGGACTTCTCGATGAGGCCATAGTCTTGTGGGAAGCCAACAATCGGGCAAATATTTGGGAGAATGTCAAGATTGCTCAAAGTGTGCTCGCGCTCCTGGAAGAGGAAAACGAAAAGGCTTACGAGCTTTTAGAGCAAGCATTACAGTCTGCCAAGGAAAGAGGCAATCGAATGTCGTATTTATGGGTACGCGTTCGGATGGGATACGCTGCACTGCTCGCCGGTAGGCTTGAGGAGGCTTACAGTATTTTTGCCGAAACAGCCCAGGACTTCAAGAAGGATGGCTATACCATCGGAACGGCCGTTGCACTGGAGGGAATAGCAATTTTTTACGTTATTACCGGCAAGCCTGAGCGTGCGGCACGGCTGATTGGATGGGCAGATGCAATACGAAAGAAGTTTGGCGATCCCCGTCGCGGTATCGAGCAGGCGGATGTAGACAAAATTATTTCAGCTTGTATTGCAAGTATGGGGGATGTCACGTTTTCAGAGGCGTATGATGAAGGTCAAAAGATGTCGCTCGATGAAGCCGTCGCGTATGCGCTGGGTGAGAATTGATTACTCTTTCCTTCTAGTTCTCGACCACAGCGCAAAACCGATCGTGCCCAAGGCTAACCCCGCCACAGATGCACCGTAGGAAAAGAAATTCAAAAAGAACGTTGACTCGAACACCTGGATGACCATGAGGAAGGGCAGGATGATGCCCAGGAGCATCAAGAACACACCCAGGCTGAGAAGGAAACGAGGGGATCTCCACATAAGATCATTCTCGCGCGGAGTGCGCCCTAAGTTGCATTCGTCTCTTCGCCCACCATCACCCCCGTGCCTGGCGGGTGCGCGGGGCTGTCCTTATACAGCCAGCAGGCCACAAAATGTTTCGGCTCGGGCTCAAAGTCGGGCGGGAATTGCACATCGCACAACCCGGCCATGAAATGCGGGCAGCGCGGGTGGAAGCGGCATCCCGTGGGAGGATTCACCAGGCTGGGCGGCTCCCCAGGCGGCACTTCTTTGAACGATTCGGCGTTGCGCGCATCGGGGTCGGAGGTGGCGGCGAGCAAGGCGTGGGTATACGGGTGCAAAGGGTTTTCCAGCAGGCGACGCGTGTCGGCCTTTTCGATCAGGTTACCGGCGTACATCACGAAGATCCGCCGTGAGAAATATTTCACCGTGGAAAGATCGTGCGTAATGTAGATCACCGAAAGACCGTGTGACTCCTGCAGGGCGCGCATAAGTTTCAAGATCTCGACCCGCACAGAAGCATCCAGCATCGAGACCGGTTCATCTGCCACGATCAGCTTCGGTTCGCGCAGCATGGCGCGGGCGATCACAATGCGCTGCTGCTGCCCGCCGCTGAGCATGTGCGGGAACTTCTTCAGAAAGTCCTCGACCGGATGGAGCTTTACTTCGCTCATGACCTTGTGTATGCGCGCCAGCCGCTCGTCTTTGCTTTTCATACCGCTAATAATTAGCGGCTCTTCGAGGATCTTCTGCACATTCATAAAAGGCGGCAACGCGCCGTAAGGATCCTGTTGAACATAACCAATGCGGAAACGATAACGACTTAGACGCTTCCCCTCTAATTCGGATAATTTTTCGCCATCAAACATAACCTCACCGCTGGTGGGGATATTCAGTCCGAGGATCGTTTTCATCAGGCTGGACTTGCCACAGCCCGACTCGCCGACGACTGCCACGGATTCCCCCTCTTCCATGTTAAACGTGACGCCGTCCACTGCCTTGACGTAACCAGCGTGACCGAACCCGAATTTGCGTAGTTCGTACCAGACATGCAGATCCTGGATCGACAGTAAGATATCAGGCTGCTTCTTCCCATTCTTGTTTGCTGCGGTATCACTGGCCATTCGAACCTCTTTGAATTCATCAAGCATAGGATTTCTCCTCGTGAGGATTATCTCTCCGTTTGCGTAATTTCGATTTGATGCCCGTCCGGGTCCCGTAAATAGGCCGAGCGGCCCCAGTAAAAATCCTGCACGGGGATCTCAAGCATCAGACCACGTTCCTTTAATTGCTCACAGACCTTGTCCACATCGTTCACCGTAAATGCATGATGATTCTCCGGTGGAAGTTCTCCCGATTTGGGAGCATACTTATAGTGGATAAAAATCTTCGTTTCGTCTGTAAAGAATATCGCCATGTTTTCTGAACTCGCCACAGGATTTGTGCCCAGCAACCGGCGATAAAAATCCGTCATCTGCGGGACATTATCGGTAAAGAAGGCGATTTCAGCAAGCTTCATAGATGTCTGATTTTACTTTCTCTTTTCTGTCGCCGAGCCAAAACCGGTCTGTAATCCTTTCAGGCATTCCATCATGCCGAGGTGCCGGCAATCGTGGTTCAGGAATACAAGCAGGTTCCGTCGGATCATCTCGATCCTATTTCGGAGTTCTTCATCCGTATTTTCAAAGGTCGAGTATTTTGTGTCAAGGGATTCGATAAAGCATTCGATCGCCTCGTAGGCATCCCGTAAATAACCCAGTAAATCCTCTTTGACCGGGATGGGCAGGCTCACGGCAACATCATCGCTCAGACCGGTGCCGACCGTCTTATGCAGTTCCAGCGGGAAGCCCCATTTCTGGGCGAGGCTTTCCTTCTCCCAGATCTCCTTCCCATCGCCAAATTCCGGCACCAGTTGCGGGGCGTGATGCAGGATAGCGGCCTTGAGATAGTCTGATTCGCGCGCCAGGTGCCAGAGATGGAAACCAATGGAAGTGCTATATCCTTCAGGCTTCCAGTTAAGCTGCTCGTCGTTCAAGTCTTCGGCAAGGTCCAGAACAACCTTGTGGATATCCTTGTAACTGTGGAGCACATCGTAGAGCGCGTAATTCGACATAAGCCTTTATTTAAGGTAAGTCACGTTTGTCACGTGACTTACTCATATAACCAGCACTTCACCTTACGCCCATTCTTGCCAAACATGGGCGGTTCCTGGTCGCACTTGTCAAAGCGGAAGGGACAGCGCGCCTTAAAGCGGCAGCCGGTGGGCAGGTCGATCAGGCTTGGGGGTTGCCCCGTGATGAACATTGGGTCCGAATCGCTGCGCAATCTTGGGACGCTCGCCATCAACATCTGGGCGTAGGGGTGGAGGGGCGCCGGGAAGAAATCCCGGGCGTGGCCCACTTCCACGATCTGACCGGCGTACATGATCGCGACCTCATCCGCCAGCTCACTCGATGTGGCAATATCGTGTGTAATCAGGATAAATGAAGTACCCAGCTCCTGCTTGATTCGTTTCAGCACGTTCATGATGTTGGCCTGTGTGAGCAGGTCGAGGGCAGAGGTTGGCTCATCGAGGATGATCAGGCTTGGACTGGTGACGAGCGCCATGGCCAGCGCCACGCGCTGGCGCATCCCACCGCTCAGCTCAAACGGGTAGCGCTCGAGAAAATCCTCGGGTACCCCCACATGCTGAAACATGCGTTTGGCCAACCCGAGTGCTTCCTCTTTTTTCACGCCAAGATGGACCATGGCCGGCTCGGCAACCTGGTCACCCACTTTAATGACCGGGTTGAGGGCGTTCATGGCAGCCTGCGGCACCAGCGATATTTGTGCCCAGCGCACATTCTGCCGGAACTGCTCCTCGTCGAACTTCATTACATCGGTCCCTTGCAGATGCACTTCGCCGCTGTACCTGTCGACGTTGCGCGGCAGCAGGCGCAGGATGGCTTTGGCAAGCGAGCTTTTCCCGCAGCCAGACTCGCCCAGGATCACCACCGCGCGGTTGGTGTCCAGTTCAAAATCCACTCCATCCACAGCCTGCACAGTGCCGCCACGGGTTTTGAAGTGCAGAACCAGGTCTTCGATCTTAAGAAGTTTTTGCGGCGTTGTATTCGTAACGCTGTTCATACATCCCTCAGTTTCGGGTTAAAGATACGGTCAAGCGCAAACCCGAGCATGGCAAAACCAAGTCCTGTCACCATCAGCAGAGTGGCCGGCTCAAGAACCCAGTAGTAATAACCGCGATAGAGCGCGCCATTGGAATTTGCATCGTTGATTACCTTGCCCCAGGTGGGCAGCACGGGGTCACCCAACCCCAGCAGGGCCAGAGAAGCTTCCAGAAAAACGAACGCAGGCACTGCAGATACCAGCCCCGGGATCAGAAGTGGGATCATTCGCGGGATCAAATAATAGAAGACGATCCTTGGGTTGCTGGCGCCATAGGCGCGCGCTGCCTCAATATATGCCGACTCTTTCACCTGCACAAAGATCGAGCGGTAGCCTTTGATCGCGCCTGTAAAAATGCTAAGCAGGATCGTGGCTCCCAAGATGACCCAGATACTACGAGAGTAAAAGGTACCGATCATAATCAGGATGGAAAGGAACGGCAGCACAAGGTTGATCTCGGTGATGCGCTGGATCAGCTCATCGAGCCAGCCACCGTACCAGGTTCCCACCGCCGCGATGACCATCGTCAGAACGGATGTCCCGAGCGAAGCGAGCAGCCCAAAGGCCAGAGCGACCGGCGCACCCCAGAGTAAGGGCACAACCAGATCCCGCCGCGCCTGATCTGTGCCCGCCAGACCGTACACTTGCCCGTGAGAAACAAACTCCACATTGATAGTGGAATCGGGCTCGAAGGTCGCGCCGGTGATCCGTACCTGGTACTGACCTTTGATCAGGTTGCCAGTTTCGGGGTCCGAGAACAGGGCAGGGATGATCTCTTTGGCCTGAAGCTTCGTCTTTAATTTTGCATCCTGCGAAAAGCGGTAGGTCTGTTTGCGAGTCAGCGCCGTATTCACGACCCTGATTTCCCTGCCATCAGGGGTGATCCATTCCACGGAAACAAATGGTTGTTTCTCGCTATACTGAGACGTAAAATACAGGATCAAGTCCTGGGGATAGTAATCATACGTAAAGTCAAACGTATAGGAGGCAGTCATCGTGGACGTGCCTTCTCCGGCTGGTGTCACCTCGTTGGTCATGGATCCATCCGAAGTACGCACGGCAAACGATTCGGCGTATTTCTTGCTCGAAAACAAGTTGATCCAGGCGGGGGGAGCAAACTTTGGATTCTGATACCAGACCTCTTCGCCGCCGCGCCACAAGCGGATGGCTTCCGCGTAAGGAATTTTCACCAGCGCGTACACAGCTGTGAAGACGAGCAGAAACACCACCAGTATGCCCAGGATGGCCGAGGGGTAATATAAAAGGTTTCGAAGTGAGCTCTTCAGGGCGTTCATGCTGCTGTTCGGCCTCCAACTTTCACGCGTGGATCCACCAGCGCGTAAATGAAATCAAGCAGGAAAACGGTAATTGCCAGTAAATACGCGTAAATGATCGTAGAACCAACGATAATAGGAATATCATAAAGCCCGATCGCCTGATAGAGAGTTCGTCCGAGTCCGGGCCATAGAAAAACGGTTTCGGTGAACAGCGCGCCTGACCATAAAGTAATAATGAGCAGCGCGAAATTGGTGATGATGTTTGGCAAAGTCGGACGAAGGATATAACGTTGCTCCACGTCACGCGAGGGAAGTCCCTTCGCTTTTGCCATCTCCACGTAATCTTCGCTGGAATAGATCAGGAAGAATGTACGATAGTTATAGATGCTGAGGAAAATCGAACTAAGAATTAGCGCTGTTGCAGGTAATATGAGATGCTTTAAGAGACTGAGCGTATAATCGATCGGATTCGAGGGCGGCGGTGAATCCACCATGCCGCCAAATGGAAGGATCTTAAACAACGCGGCAAAGATCAGTATGAGGAAAATTCCATAAAACCAGGGCGGTACTGCCGAAGTGGGCGACAACGCGACCACCAACTTATCCCAGAAGTTTCCATAACGACGCGAAAGATTGAGTGCCAGGAACACACTCGAGAAAAAAAGAAAGAGCTGAGAAATCCCCATGAGCAACAGAGTGGCAGGCAACCTCTCCAGAAGGATGAGGCGGACCTGTTTGGAACCACTATCGCTGGTCATATTGATGGCGCGGCCGAGTCGCAGGCTCAACGCATTGGTGAGATAACGTGCATTGCGGATCGCGATCGGTATGTTGAGTCCGATGCGCTCTTCCTCGGCTGCGATCCGTTCGGCAATCAATTTTTGTCGGACCTCAGGTTCCATCTGTAAAAGTGTGGGGTTGCCGGCAACCGATGCTGTGACACGTTCACGGATTTCACCCCGCATGATCTGGTCCACGTGCCCACCCATGTTTGCGATCACAATCGTCAGATAGATGCTGATTACAACGGTCACAAACAACGTCAACAATCGCACGACCACATAACGAGATACACGGATAAGGGTGTTTTCATGACGCACTTTTTTAACAGCTGCGTTTTCTACAGGTGGTTGGGCAACGACTGCCATAAGCTCCTCACAATCTTGCTTAAGGATGGGACAGGGGTAAGGCAGCTGCCTTACCCCTGTTTCTATCAATTACATCCGTCTTTTAGGGGATGGCGACAAAGTCAAGTGAAGTGAACGATGGAACGGCGACCGGGACCGGTACAACCGCTATCTCAAGTCTCGACGCACCAGCGGGCAGGTTCGAGGTCTGTTCTGCACTGAGAACGACCTGATATTGACCATCTGCAACTGCTTCGGCATCACCGGAGGCAGCCACAGCGCCGGTGGCATCATAGAGAATGTATTTCACTCCCTGGATATCTGCCTGCGGATAGGGCTCGCCTTTGAACGTGACGGTCGCGTCAAATGTAGCTTCTTCGCCGGCGGTCACTTGCGCCGGACCATCAAGAGTGCTCTCTGCGAGCCGAGGCTCGCTGAACATTGCCCAGCGGTCGGCCAGATCAGGGAAGTCCGGGTTATGCTTCAGAACAGCGGATTTCTCTGTGGTGAAGACCTGATCGAGGAAGTAAGGACCGGTTCCAACCCAGAAGTGACCGTGTGTATCGTACCAGTTCTGGAGGTTTTCATACCGCTGAGTGGCTTCTTCGGCAGTGATATATTGTCCGAGGGTCGGCTCATAAGGTATCAGCGACTCGCTTGCAGCCTGCTCGAGCTGGGCAGCCAGGATCTCGAGGCTCGGTCCACCGACCCAGCTCGTATTTTCGATCTGAGCGGCATCAGCCTTGTCCTGAGTATAGGCCAGTTCTCCAGCTGCTTCTGCCATATTCGAGATTGCCAGCACCGGCCAGCTGTTCTCACCTGAGAGTCCAAAGGGAGATGAGGGCCACAGGGTCAGGACATTCAATTCAGCGTCCTGGTTGTAGGAATCACTGTAGGCTTCGATGGTCAGCGGATCGGTGGAGGTAATGCGGTACCCCTTGAAAGCTTCAAGTCCAGCATCGATGCTCAGCGCAAGAGATTCATCGTAGATTGCACTCTCTGGTTTCGCAGGGTCGAGACCCTGGATCATGGACATCACAAAATCACCAACCGAGATCGGGCTGCCGTCATGCCATTTGACCGTATCGAACAGATCAGCAGGGTAGACGACCACACTCTTGACATTGGCGGTTGTGCCCTCGGGGAATTTCTCGGCAGCGGTAATAAACCTCTGCTCCGTGGCATCCCAATCCACCCAGGCGTCTTCAGGGACATCAATCTGGGGCACAGATGTAACTGTCAGCCAGTCCAGGTTCTGCGTAACGGGCAAACCTTCCTTATAGGTCAACTCGGCGCTTTCGATTCGCTGGGGATAGGCAAGGCCGGTGAATGGATCGGCCATCAAACCGCCGCCACCAACAATGTTGGACGTGGCCTGAGAGGTAGCGCGCATCACGTGCGCATCCCAAACCCAGTTGCTGCCACCCACTGTATTCCAGGGCTGCGTAAAGAGATCGTTCGTGCCGATCTTCATCACGCCACCTTCCTGGTCGGCGAAGCGCACGTTATAAGGACCAATCGGAGCGGACTCATAGTTCAAGGCTAAGTCCCAGGTGACCTGGACATCGGTGTCAAAGGGGGCATAGCTCTTTTGTTCAATCGTCCAGACAAAGAGTGAATCCTCCAGAGACAGTTCCAGCCCGCGCCTCATCATTTCATCGCGTTCTTGCTTGGTCGAAAAATTCCCCTGTGCCAGGTCATCGCCAATTTGCTGGAACTCAGGATCAGAAACGTTGGAAATGAAGGGCTCGCTCGCCTGGATACTGGTGTTCAAGTAACCCTGCTGGAGCTGTGCACGCTCATCGCGCGGGAAACCACCAGGGATATAACCGGCGGTGTAGATATGCCACTGTCCATCCGCTGCAGCCGTGCCCAACCAAATGGGGAAGGCTTCGGAGGATGTCTTGTACTGGCGATCTACGGTGAAGCCAACAGTCTCCAACTGGTTGGCAAAGTAATCGCCCATGGGCAAACGAGTGCCATCGCCATCCGGGCGGATCATGAAAGCCAGTGTAACGGGTTCGCCGTTAAATTGCCATTTGCCGTCCACGAGCTCTGCGCCCATGCCCGGCATTTCAGCGTCGATCACTTCCTTTGCCCTATCGGGGTTGTAGGCGTACTTGGATTCTAATGCGCGGGCCGTGTCGATCAGGTTGGTGTACTCCGCCAGCTGAGTGGTGATAGGCAGAAGCTTCGCCAGAGAACCGCCTGCATAAATTTCCTGGTTGAGATAATCGCGGTCGATCAACCAGTTCATCGCTTCGCGGATCTTGCGGTTTGAGAACGGATTCAAAACCGTGGTATCCGTAAATACGGCGGGGTTGAAACTAAAGCCATAGTAACCACCTACAGAACTGGCGCTGGGAAGCCCGGCATCCTCGATGGCGGGAAGCGCATCGGAAGCGAGTGCGAAGGAATAGAAATCGATCGCATCTGCCTGGATTTGCGATATCGCGGAGGCGCTATCCACAACAGAGATATCGATTTCATCCAGCCAGCCGCCGCGACGTGTGGTCGGCTCTGCAGTGGGTTCCGCAGTCGGCTCTTCGGTCGCCGGTGCTTCTGTCGGCTCTTCGGTGGCCGCAGGTTCCTCAGTCTGTGCGGATGGCGCTTCCGTCGCAGCCACTTGCGGAGCACAGGCTGCAAGCACCATGCTCATTGCCACCAACAGGCTGAGAACAAGATACAGATACTTATTTTTCATACTCTTCTCTCCTTGAAATGAAATATTGGCGATATAGACAATTGTAATCTAAAAAAAGTTCTTTCACCTCCTTGTAGTTAATACATTTGTTGATACACGGAGGGAGGCGGAAACCAGGTTGCGTATCCCTGGCGCCCGCCTCTCCTTCCAATGAATTGCTTTCTATGAGGAGAATTGTGAAAGCAAAGCAGATTAGAGTTACTAATCTGCCTTCATCATACGTTTAGGGAGTGAATCAAGCATCCGCCTATAAATGTGTTTCATCCCCGACGCTTCGATTGTTTCTGCTCCCTCTTTAGGAATAGTAAAAGCACTCTCTCAATAGGGTAAACGACGGGTCAAAACCCCTCCTTAGAGGGGTCTTAAAGGGAAATGAAATGGACGGGATATGGACTATACTTTAGAGGTGAGCGGAAGATGAAGTGCGCCTTATTTCTCTTTTTTGGACTCGTGTTTGCCATGGTTGCCGCCTCCTGCGGGACTGGAACTAACTTTTTAAACGCGCAGCCAGCCGAAACCATTCAAGAACAGACCGCTTCTACGCCCACCAGCCTGCCCCCCACTCCCAGTCGCGTGGCACCAGATTCCCTTCCCCCTATCTGCAAATGCGTGCTGCGCTTCGACCGCATTAGCATCGAGAATGGACTTTCTCAGAGCTCTGTGGGCGTAATCTTTCAGGACAGTCGAGGCTTCCTCTGGTTTGGCACGCAAGATGGCCTGAATCGTTATGATGGCTATAACTTCAAGATCTACAAACCCGATCCTGATGTTTCCAGCAGCCTCAGCGATCGCTGGATCACATCCATTGTCGAAGACAAAGATGGATACCTGTGGATCGCAACCCGGCAGGGCGGCTTGAACCGATACGACCCGCGCAGTGAAACTTTTTCTCATTATCTTCATAATGATGCGGATCAATTGAGCCTTAGCGATAATCATATAAACGTGCTTTATCTCGATAAGAATAATAACCTGTGGGTCGGCACAATAAACGGACTAGACCTGTTCGAACGCAAAACGAATACTTTTAAGCACTATGTGTACAATCCATCCCAGCAGGAGGGGATCAGCGGAAAGAATATTACTGCCATCTATCAGGATAGCCGCGGACGTTTCTGGGTGGGCACGGCCGGCGGTGGATTAAACCTGTTCAATCCGTCAGCCAATGTGTTTTCATCCTATCAAAATAATCCGGATAATAGCAAGACGATCAGCAACAATTACATTACTGCGATCATTGAAGACAAACAATCCACACTCTGGGTCGGTACGCGCGAAGGGTTGAACAGATTTGAGTCCAGCTCTGGAAGCTTCGAGCGCTTCATGCACTCGGAGACCGATCCGCAAACGATTATCGGTAACGTCGTGACGGACTTGTACATGGATAGCACCGGCAATTTGTGGATTGCAACGACAACGGGCCTAGATCGTTTAACCACCCTGGGCAGACGGTTTACCCATTATCGAAATGATCCCACGTTTTCCAAGAGCCTGAGTAACAACCATGTCATATCCATCTATGAAGATCGGGGCGGCGTTCTCTGGTTTGGAACCTGGGGAGGCGGTGTTAACAAATATGATCGCCAGCGCGGTAATTTTGCTTTCTATCGAAACGATCCTACCAACAAGAATTCTCTGAGTGAGAATATCATCCTTTCCATCCACCAGGACACGGAAGGCTACGTGTGGATCGGTACATCCAGTGAGGGACTGAATCGTTTTACGCGTACGACCAATCAGGTGATCCGTTATCAGCACAATCCAAACAGAGCCAATAGCCTCAGCTCGAATGAGGTGCTCTCGATCGCCGAGGATCAGGACGGTATTCTGTGGTTTGGCACAGGCAATGGATTGAACCGTTTTGACAGGAGGTTATCTAGCTTCCTGCATTACAAGCGCAACTCGGATGATCCTTCCAGCCTGAGCGCAAATCGAGTTTTTGAAGTCTATGTGGATAGCAAGAACAACCTCTGGGTGGGCACCGCCGGGGGACTGGATCTCTTTGATCGGCAGTCTCAAACGTTTATCCACTACCAGCATCAATCGGGAAACCCGAATAGTTTGAGCGGGGCCGGGGTCAACGCAATTCTCGAAGACCGCGAAGGCAACTTGTGGGTCGGTACTTATGACAGCGGTTTGAACAAGTTCAATCGCGAAACTGAACAGTTCACACGTTATCGCTTCGATGCTAATAATCAGCAGACGATCAGCAACGACTCGATCCTTTCCATACACGAGGATGCCCAGGGACGCATCTGGATCGGTACGCTCGGCGGCGGATTGAATCTCTATCATCCCGACACAGACACGTTCACCTACTACCTGGAAAAAGACGGGCTCCCTAACGGTGTGGTGTATGGCATTTTGGAGGATTCACAGGGGAGTCTGTGGCTAAGCACGAACTTCGGCATCTCGCGATTCAACCCGGACAAAGAAACCTTCCATAATTTTGATGCAGGCGATGGGCTGCAAAGCAATGAGTTTAACTCTGGCGCCTATGCCAAGGGCCGCAACGGTGAGCTCTACTTTGGTGGCATCGAAGGCTTGACCATCTTTTATCCGTCTAGCATCGATAATAGCCCATACATGCCGCAGATCACCCTGACGTCTATCACCCAGGACGATAATCCTATTGCCACAGACTCGAATGTGGAAACCACCAGAGATATCGTTTTGCGATGGCCGCAAAACTCACTTGAATTCGAATTCGCTGCACTCAGCTACAACGAGCCTCATAAGAATCAATATGCCTACATGTTGGAAGGCTTCGATCCCAACTGGCACTTCATTGGCACAAAACGCGACGGACGCTATACCAACCTGCCCGGTGGTGAATACACTTTGCTTTTGAAAGCCAGTAACAGTGACGGTATCTGGAATGACACGCCGGTGCGCATCAATATCACGGTCATCCCACCCTTCTGGCAAACACTCTGGTTCCGGGTGATAGTGAGTATGTTTGCTGTTGCCGTGATCGCTTTTGGATTTCGTCTGCGCACCAAGACGATCCAGGACCGTAACCGCCAACTGGAGCGTCTGGTGCGGGAGCGGACCAGCGCGCTGGAAAAACGGAATCAAGAGATCCAGGCGCTTTACGAGGCAGATGAACGGATCCTGCGCAATGTCAGTTTGAACCAGGTATTCCAAACGTTGGTTGATGTGGCTGTGGATATGCTGCATGCCGATCGCAGCATGGTCCTGGCGTGGAACGAAAAGCAATCCCGGATCATACCGCGCGTCAGTCACGGGTTTTCCCCCGAGACCATCAAGGTCATGGAATTTGCGAAAGGCGAAGGGATTGTCGGTGAGGTGATGGAAACCGGCAGGGTCGTCGTCGTCCGACAGATCGATCTGGATGAGTTCCGCCAGGATGTACGCGAGGCGCTTGTGGCAGAGGGGGTCCGATCCTTTGTGCATTTGCCCATCGTTGTGGATCATAAAGTGATCGGCGTTTTCAATGTCGGTTTTACGCGACCTAACTTGATGGGCGATGATGCGATGCGCCTGTTCTCCGCTTTGACTCATCGGGCTTCGATCTCCATCGCCAACATGGAGCTCTTCGAGCAGACCAAGGATCTGGCGGTCATGGAGGAACGCAACCGCCTCGCCCGCGACCTGCACGACAGCGCCAAGCAAAAGGCATTCGCGGCCCTGGCCCAGCTTGGCACCGCCCGCGGCATCCTGAACGGCCACGGTAACTCGGTCTCGATGCATCTCAGCGAAGCGGAAAATCTGGTGACCGACGTGATCCAGGAGCTAACGTTCCTGGTGCAGGAAATCTACCCGATCGCGCTGCAAGAGAAGGGGCTTGTCACCACCCTGCGCGAGCATATCTTCGAATGGGAGAATCGCAACGATATATCCATACATTTGATCACGCGGAACGAGCACCATCTTCCACTGGAAGTGGAGCAGGCTCTCTACCGCGTCACGCAGGAAGCACTTGCCAATGTGGCGCGACACAGCCATGCGCAGCGTGCGGACGTGGCGCTGGTGTACAATGGCGACTCGGTCCAGCTTTCCATATCGGATGATGGGTGCGGCTTTGATCTCAAGGCAAAGCATGGAATGGGCTTGCGCTCAATCCGTGAGCGGGTGAGTAGCATCCGCGGCATGGTACAGATCCAGAGCGCGCCCGGGCAGGGCACCAGGCTTCTCGTCCAGGTGCCAGTAAAAGGTATAGAAGGAGGCGGTAATGGCAAGTAACAATCATAATCACAATGGCAGCAATCGGGTCAGTATCCTGATTGTGGATGATCACGAGGTCGTACGGAACGGCATCCGTTCCTATCTGGAAACGGTCACGCAGTTCAATGTGGTTGGCGAGGCGGCGTCGGGCGAGGAAGCACTCAAGCTGGTCTCGGAGCATATCCCGGATATCGTGTTGCTCGATCTCATCATGCCCGGCATGGACGGCGTGGAAACGACGCGGCGCATCAAGCAAATCAGCCCGCGCACCCAGGTGGTTGTGCTCACTTCCTATCATGAAGATGTGCACATCTTCCCGGCGCTGAAGGCCGGCGCGATCTCATATATCTTGAAAGACATGAAGATGGAAAAGCTGGTGGAGGCATTGCATCGCGCCGCCCAGAAGGAAGTGACGCTCCACCCGCTCGTTGCGGCGCGCGTCCTGCAAAACATCCGCAGCGACAACAGTGACGAGCAACCGCTCTTCACCGAACTCACCGAACGGGAATTGGATGTTCTGCGCCTGATTGCCAATGGTATGACCAACAGCCAGATCGCCGAAAAGCTGGTGATCAGCGAATATACAGTGAAGGGACATGTGAGCAACATTCTCAGCAAGCTGCATCTCGCCGATCGGACCCAGGTGGCGGTCTACGCCTGGCAGAGGGGGTTAGTCAACCGGGAACAGATGGGAAAGAAGTAAACAAAAAGACACGGAGAAAACTCCGTGTCTTTTTGTTTAAAATCAATATCATTCCGAAGAGAGCGTCAGCCCGACGACCTTGGCACCGCACGCCAGTGCAGGAGAGCAATCTCCTTATTAGTCTAAGATTGCTTCGTGGCCAAAACCGCTCCTTGCAATGACAGACTAAACCCTCCAATATTCTCCTCCCCCACCTTCGCGCTGCATCAGCCTAAAGCCAACGAGCTCGCGGCGCAGGGTTGCCGTATCTTCATGATAGCGAGACAGGATCTCATTCACTTGCTTCTCGCTATACCGCTTTCCAACATCGAACGCTTTGACCACATAGCGCAGGATGGCCTCCAGTTTTTTGCGCTGGGAGGGGAGCGTTTTCAGGCTCCCGTCTCGCCGCGCGTAGTCTTTGATCACTTTCTTGTCGTAAGCATCTGCATCGACTTCTGAGACAACACTGGAAAGCTCTTTCTGCGAGAACATGCTGCGCGTCTTGGACTCCAGCGTAGATTGATCGAGCTGGTAGACGTTGTAATAACTTTCGGAACGGGATTGCACCAGCCCGGCCTCCACAAGTTTTGCGAGATGGTGTGAGACGGTGGGCGGTTTCAGCCCCAGCAAGGCTGCAAGCTCTTCCACGCTATAGGGTTTTTCTGCCAACAGACCGACGATCTTCAACCGGTTGGCATCTGCCAGTGCCTTGAAAAATGTGACAAGTTCTTCGCTCATGTTAGTTCTCCACGGCTCTTTTCATCACGCCTCGCGAATTTTTGCACTGGAGTTGTAACCACGCTCCCCGAATGGCTGAAGCTTCTCCAGCCAGATCTCCTCCAGCAGTGTCAGTTCATCTTTGAGGTTGAAATTGGGGTTATCCTGTATCTGAACAGTCTCCAAAATTTCAAAGGTAAATGGATCCGGGCCCAACTCGTTCCAGTCCTTCTGAAGATCTTTATTGGGATGCCCGTTGATTCTTAACAAAAATCTATGCTTGTTCAACGGTCCTTCCAGGTTCAAACTGCTTCCCAGTAGCACTTTGCCGTTTGCCATGTTTTTGATCTGAAACACGCCAGATGGTTTCACCCGTTCTTTATATTCGCGATGAATTTCTTTTCTCGTTTTTATTCTGTTTTCGTTCATTTCTTGACTCTCCAATAACGGGTTCCGTCACTTTCGCGCGCCATCAAGCCGTTATCGACCAGATAGCGACGCAGCGCGGCCGTATCCACGTGGAGGCGGCGCAGGATGGTATTGACTTCCTTCTCCGTGTAATTCGCATCAAACTCGAACGCGTCGACGATAAAGTTCAACACGATGAGCAGTTTGTTTCCCTGTGGCGGGATCTGCTTGAGCGAACCATCGGCGTTGAGAAAGTTTTTCAACACCTTGCGGACGTCCTCCGGCTCTTCTTTCGCTTCAAAGGAGGCACGCTTTCCCTCGAACTGACCGCGCGCAAAGGATTCGATTGCCTTTTCATCCAGGTCATAGACGCCGTCTGATTCCGAGACGACGCCAACATGCGCCAGAAAAGACAGATGATTAAAAACATCCCTTATAGGCATGCCCACTTGCTCGGCAATTTCCGATTGCGTTGCGCGCCCACGGGCGAGTATGCCAACGATTCGTAAGCGCTCTGCCGACGCCATGGCTTTGACAAAAGATAAAATTTCAGGGTTTTCGTTCATTTTTACTCTCTTCTAACTAATTCGATATTCATCGAATTGAATTTTATTCTGCTTTTCCGATTTGTCAAGAGTCTTGGAATGTAGTCGATGCTGAAACCTTGCCTGGAAGGTGCAGCAGAATGAATCAGGTATAATTCCTCTGTAAGAGTTGGTCCTAACTTACCTTGGAGGTGTTCTGGTGGATCTCTCGAAGCATGCGTTTTTTGAGGGAAAAATCGTTCCGCTGTCGGAAGCAAATATTAATATCGCAACACATGGATTTTTATATGGTACAGCCGTATTCGGGGGGATGAGAGGCTATTGGAACGAAGAGAAGAACTGTCTCTTCGTTTTTCGTCCCTACGATCATTTCCGGCGTTTATTGCACTCCACGCGCATGATGGCCATGCAAACCTCCTATGATGAAGAAAGCTTAATCCAGCTCACGCTCGATCTACTCCGCACCGACAACTGGCAGCAGGATATCTACCTGCGCCCTACCTTTTATAAAGCGGATCTGGGTATTGGCGTGAAACTGCACGGCTTGAAGGATGAGTTTTGCATGTTCGTGATGGCTTATGAGCCTTATGTCAAGAACGATACCAACGCTCACGTGACAGTCTCCTCCTGGCGCCGCGTGGATGATAACGTCATCCCAGCGCGCGGCAAGGTGGCCGGGGCGTATGCCAATTCTGCACTGATCAAGACAGACGCGAACCGGGCTGGCTTCGATGAAGCGCTGGTATTGGATAATAACGGCCACCTCTCGGAAGGCTCTGCTATGAACATCTTCATGCTGCGCGACGGTGTACTGGTCACGCCGCCTGTAACGGATAATATCCTGGAGGGGCTTACGCGCAAATCGGTAATCGAGTTGGCGCGCAACGAGCTCGGGCTCACCGTGCTGGAGCGTTCCATCGATCGCACCGAGGTCTATATCTGTGAGGAGATGTTCATGACGGGTACCGCGGCGCAGATCGTCGCAGTGACCAAGGTAGATCACCATCCCGTAGGTAGCGGGGTCATGGGTCCTATCACAACCAGGCTGCGGGCGTTGTATGAAGATGTGTTACGGGGGAAAAATAAAAAGTACGAGCACTGGAATGTAGCGGTATGAATGTATAAAAATGTAGGGCTCGGCAGCTGCCGAGCCCTACATTTTTATTACCGGTTCCTTTTGAACCTTACCATCACCAGGTTCTTACTACAATCTGTGGATGTGGTGATCTCCACCGGGTCAGAAAGGGGAATGTTCTGCTGATCCACCAGTTGAACATATAAGGTTTTGTCGGAGGCGACGGGAACCGTTCCGAGAACGAATTCGAAGCCCGAGGGACCATATTCCTTATTGATGCCGCTCACCGTCTGTTGTTCGACGGTGCTTCCATTCAACGAGCCACGCAATACCACCACGGTCCCGATCACGGGGCTGTTATTGGCATCTACCACTGTGCCGCCAATCCCTGCCCAGTTGCATGCCAGATCAGGATGGACAACTGTGCTGTCCACCTGGGTGAACGATCCGCTGAACGGGGCCCTGGCCTTCGTGGGTGTGGCACTTGGCCGTGGCGTCTTGGTCGGCGGGACGAGCGAGAAGGATGTGTTTGTGGGGATAGGAGTAATTGTCGGACGCGGGGTATCGCTGGGCGTCAACACCAAAGTGGGGCTGGCCGTCCATGTGGGTTGGAGTTGCAACGGTGTCACTGTGAGCGTAGGAACAGAATTGCCAAACAGCCCTCCGCCAGGGGGAAGCAAATTCAGGGAAGAGGCCGGATTAATAAAGACTAACGCGAAATATACCACCAGGCAAACCGTGAGGATCAAAACCAGGATAGACAGAATATCCCATATCTGCATGGGGGCTTCAGCGCGTCTGGATTGGGCTCCGTCAAAATCAAAATCATCGTTCATCTATGGCACTCCATCCCGCGAACGGGATCTACGATCAGGGCTGCTCACGCTCCGTGACAACAATCGTTGCCTGCTGGCGTTGTTCCTCGATCCATTTTTTCAGCGCCAGTTCCTGCAGCGTGAGGTAGGCATCAGGCGAAAGCGGACGTTGCGGGTCACGCGCAAGAATTCGTACAATATGAAATCCCACGTCCGTGGTGATCACTTGACTGTAACCACCAACTGTCAAAGCAAACGCAGCTTCTTCGATACTCGGCTCGAGCAGGTAGCCTCGCGGCACCCATCCCAGGTCGCCACGCGTCAGCGGGTCGGCCCTCGAGGCGAGTTCATCGAAATCGGCTCCGCCATTCAGTTGATTCAGGAAGTTCTGAGCCGTATCTTGATTATAGAGCAGAATTTGCTGGACGTGTACCTGCTCCGCAGTACTGGGCACCTCTGCAAGGATTTTGTCACGCATCCAGGCGGATTCGGCCCCACGCTTCAACGCGGACCGAAAGGCTTGCTCCGTGTATCCGTGGGCCGACTGCCACGCCGAGAGCCCATCCGCCCCAGCCACCTGTGATGCAAGGGAATCGATGCGGGCTTGCAACCCGGCTTCATCGAGCACAAATCCGTTTGCGCGTGCGGCCTGTGCCAATAGCAGTTGAGCGGTCAAATCCGCCTGCACCACTGCGGAGGCTTCCTCTGAGGAGATTGTCTCTCCCAGAGCTTCCTGCGACGTGAGATAACGTTGCACTTCCGCGTTGAACTCAATGACGGTGATCCCCTCCCCATTCACAGTCAATGCCATCGGTTCGGGGGTAGCGGTTGGAGGCTCGGGCGTAAGCGTGGCCTGGGGGGTCAGCGTAGGCTCAGGCGTAAAAAACGAACCGCACGCGGAGAGTCCGAGTGCGAGAGAAAGAAACAAAGATATCCGAATGAGTCTGTAGTGACAAGCGTAGCAGTGCATCGCCCCACATTATACTGCTTCATGCAAGCTACGAAACCTCGGGTTGTAATTGATGTACGCAGTACCCTTGTACATTAAACCATGTAGGGAAGGGCAGCTGCCCTTCCCTACATGGTAATTTATTAATAATCCATACCACCCATGCCGCCCGGAGGCATGGCAGGGGCTTTGTCCTTCTCAGGTAAGTCCGTAATCAGGACGTCCGTGGTCAGGATCATGGCGGCGATGGAAGCGGCATTCTCGAGCGCGCCGCGCACCACCTTGACAGGATCAATGACGCCTGCCTGGATCATATCGGTGTATTGGCCGGTCAGCACGTTGTAGCCGATATTCTTGTTCTTCTTCTCGATAGCGGTCCGGCGAACGGTGTCGATAATCACCGAGCCATCCTGGCCGGCGTTCGCGGCCAGCTTGCGGATCGGAGCTTCGAGCGCCTTCTTGACGATGTTGATACCGACCTTGGTCTCTTCATTATCTTCGCCATCAAGATTTTTCAGCAGCTTGTCGAGCTTGGCAGCTGCATTGATGAGGGAGATCTCACCACCGGGCACGATGCCTTCCTCGACCGCGGCGCGGGCTGCGGAGAGAGCATCCTCTACACGGTGCTTCTTTTCTTTCATCTCGGTCTCGGTCGCGGCACCCACACGGATGATCGCAACGCCACCGCTCAGCTTGGCAAGGCGCTCCTGCAGTTTTTCCTTGTCGTAGTCGCTGGTGCTGCCCTCGATCTCAGCGCGGATTTGCTTGATGCGGCCCTCGATGCCACCCTTGACACCTTTGCCGCCGACAATGGTGGTGTTCTCTTTGTCGGAGACCACTTTCTCGGCGCGGCCGAGGTCCTGAAGAGTGACGGTTTCGAGCTTGCGGCCCATCTCTTCTGAAATGACCTGACCACCGGTCAGAATGGCAATATCCTGCAGCATGGCTTTGCGGCGATCGCCGAAGCCGGGGGCCTTCACAGCCAGCACGTTCAGCATACCGCGCAGCTTGTTCAGGACGAGGGTTGCGAGGGCTTCACCGTCGATATCCTCGGCGATGATGACCAGCTCGCGCTTGCCGATCTGGACGAGTTTCTCGAGGATGGGGACGATATCCTGGGCAGCCGAGATCTTCTTCTCGTTGATCAAAATATAAGGCTCATTGATCACAGCCTGCATCTGGTCCGCGTTGGTGATGAAGTAGGCGGAAATGTAGCCGCGATCGAACTGCATACCTTCCACGTATTCCTGCTCGAACTGCATGGACTTGGATTCTTCGACAGTGATGACGCCGTCTTTGCCGACCTTGTCCATCACGTCAGCGATCAAGTTGCCGATCTCTTCGTCTGCTGCCGAGTTGGTAGCCACGGAAGCGATCTCTTCCCTTGAGTCGATCTTCACGGACATCTTGCGCAGCTCTTCCACCACGGTCTCAGTCGCCTGCATAATGCCGTGTTTGAGCAGCATGGGATTGTAGCCCGCTTCCAATGCTCTGAGGCCTTCATTCACGATCGCGTGGGCGAGCACGGTGGATGTGGTTGTGCCGTCGCCGGCGATGTCGTTGGTCTTGGACGCCGCTTCCTTGAGGAGCTGGGCGCCCATGTTCTCAAACGGATCCTCGAGCTCAATTTCCTTCGCTACAGAGACACCGTCGTGCGTAATGGTGGGGGAACCGAACTTGCGGTCCACGGCCACGTTGCGGCCCTTGGGGCCAAGGGTTGCGCTCACCGCGTTCGCGACGATATTCATACCGTTCTTGAGCTTGCGGCGGGCATCTTCTGAAAAGACAAGTTGTTTAGCAGCCATTTTTCCAATCCTCCAAAATTAGCCTTCAACTACGGCTAGAATGTCGCTTTCGCGCAGGATGAGCAGCTTCTTCCCATCCATTTTCACCTCGGTGCCGGAATACTTTGCATACAGCACCCTGTCTCCAACCTTTACTTCCATGGGGATGCGGTCGCCGCCTTCATCACGGTCGCCCGGTCCCGATGCCAGGATTTTGCCTTCCTGGG
>DATHTL010000142.1:0-11171 GCA_035463255.1 Anaerolineales bacterium
GCGAGATAAGGGACCCGACTCCGGTGGCTGTGTCCTCGTTTTCTCACATTCGAGGGCAAAAGATATATCTTTTCGGAAGGAGAATCAAATGAACCCTATATCGACCCGGCGTTCTTTATCCGCCATCGAGAAACAACGAGGAGATGCAATCATGTCCTGGAAAACCTGCATTCGAACCGTCATTCTGGCCCTGGCCTTGCTGGCGGTGGCAGGCTGTGGGCAAATCGGCCTGGGAGCCACACCCCAGCCCACCCAGGGGCAGGAAATGGAGGCCTTCGTGCAGGCACACCTGGCAACCGGGAAGTTCATGGGGGCGGTGCTGGTGGCGCGCGGCGACGAGGTACTGTTCCAGGGTGGCTATGGCAAGGCCGATCTGGAACTGGATGTACCGAACACGCCCGAGACTGTGTTTCGCATCGGCTCGCTCACAAAACAGTTCACGGCGGCGGCCATTCTGCAGTTGCAGGATCAGGGGCGACTGAACGTGAACGACACGCTGGATCGCTACTTGCCCGACGCGCCGCACGCTGGCGAGGTGACGCTAAGCCAGTTGCTCAGTCACTCCTCGGGCATCCCTGAACTGCCGGAGCACAGTGACCTCGCCACCTACGAGGCCGAGTTGCGCCAGGCTCACACCGCCAACGAGATGATCGCCCGCGCGGCGGGCAAGCCACTGGGATCCACCCCCGGCAGCCAATACGACTATTGCAACGTCTGCTACCTGATGTTGGGGCGCGTGGTCGAAGTGGTCAGCGGCCAGTCCTACGCCGACTACCTGGCCGAGCACATTTTTCAACCGGCGGGTATGGATCACACCGCCTACGACGACGTGGGCCTCATCGTGCCGCATCGGGCCTCTGGCTACACCTGGAACGGCACGACCTACCGCAATGCCGACTTCCTTGACGTTTCCAACGCAGACGCCGCCGGGGCGTTGATTTCCACGGTGCTGGACATGTATAAGTGGGATCGCGCCTTGTACACCAACGCACTGTTGAGCCCGGCGGCCCGCGAAGCTTTCTTTACGCCCGCCGTGAGCATGGGCGATGGCCTGAGCTATGCCTACGGCTGGTTGATCAAGGAAACACCGGAGCACACCCAGGCGACGCACAGCGGCGGCATCAACGGCTTCGTCACATTCGTCATCCGCGACCCGGCCACCCAGCTTTACGTCATTGTGTTGAGCAACGTGGAGAACGAGGCCGCGGTGGACGTGGCGCAAGGTTTGGCGGCCATCGCCTACGGCGAGCCGTATGACATGCCCGGGCAACTGCCCACTGTGGAGATCGTGGAGGTCGACCCGGCAGTCCTTCAGAAATACGCCGGCAGTTATCAGGTTTCAGACAGCATAACATTTACCATCACGGCCGAATCCGGCCACTTGTTCGCCGAGGTGCCCAACCAGCCAAAGTTCGAGATCTTCCCGATCTCCGAAACGGAGTTCTTCGCCAAGATCGCCGACATCAAGTTGCACTTCGAGGTGGACGCCGACGGTGCCGTGACTGAGTTGGTCATTCACGAGGGCGGCCAGGAGAGATACGCCGTCAAGGTGAACTGAGCCGGTGAGACGAATTTCAGATTTTGTACATGAGAGGCAAAGATGAACAATTCAAATGGACACGTGATCGACACGCAGGACTTGACCAAAACCTACAAAGGTGTCAACGCTCTGCAGGGACTCAGTCTGAAGGTGCCCAGGAATTCGATCTTCGGGTTCCTGGGTCCCAACGGAGCGGGCAAAAGTACCACCATCAAAATGCTCCTGGGTCTGACGCGCCCAACCGCTGGAAAGGCTATGATCTTCGGGAAGGACATCACGCAGGAGAGTCTGGCCGTCCGCCGAAAAGTGGGTTATCTGGCCCAGGACCCGCGCTACTACGAGCACATGACCGCTCGCCAGACTCTCCGGTATACGGCACGTTTCTTCTACAGCGGACCCAGGGATCTGATCGAAGCGCGGATCGAGGAGATGTTGCTGCTGACAGGGCTGGAGGATAAAGCCGACCGCCCGATCAAGGGCTTCTCCGGCGGCGAGCGCCAGCGACTGGGGATTGCCCAGGCCCAGGTCAATTATCCCGATCTGCTGATCCTGGACGAGCCGGCCGCCTCGCTGGATCCCATGGGCCGGCGCGATGTGCTGACCGTCATGGAGGCCCTGCGCAAATACAGCACGATCTTCTACTCCACCCATATCCTGGAGGACGTGCAACGGGTCAGCGATTCGGTCGCCATCCTGAACCGGGGCAGGCTGGTCGCCAATGCCCCGATCGACGAGCTGTTGAAGGGCAACAGCGCGCCGGGCATCTATACCGTGACCATAAAGGGCGATGCCACACTTGTCCGGAAGCGCCTGGCAGAGCAAGCGTGGGTTCAGTCTGTCAGCACGGAATCGAATAACGGGCTGACAACCTGGCAGGTGAGTGTGAAGGATGATGAGGCAGCCGAGGATCGATTGCTCCGTCTCATCCTGGAAGACCGCGCAGTCCGCGTGAAAAGTTTCGGCCGCAAAACATACAACCTGGAGGAAGTGTTCCTGAACTTAGTCGGAGAGGAGAATTCGAAATGACGATTCAATCCAAATCTGTAGTAGACCAGGAAGCCATCCTGGCAGCCCGGCATGGGCTGGTCCCGGTCCGCAAGCAAGCCCGGTTGGGAGGCTTCGGCAACATGCTCCGAAAGGAGCTGGGTCAGTGGTGGGGCACCCGCATGTGGTGGGTGCAGACCCTGATCTGGATGCTCATCCTGAATGGTATCACCACGATCGTTGCCGCGACCGAGGCCGTGCTGCCACAGGGAAAAATGTATGAGGCCGTGCAGGCCTTTCTCGGCCTGAGCGTCTCGATGGTGGGGATCGGTGCGGTCATCGTCGCCCAGGGAGCGATCGTCGGCGAAAAACAGCTCGGTACGGCTGCCTGGGTGATGTCGAAGCCGGCTTCGCGCTCCGCCTTCATCCTGACAAAGATCGTCGCCTACACACTTGGGTTCGTGGTGACTGCCGTACTCATTCCGTCCACGATATTTGTTTTCACCATGCGAGTCCTGATCCCTGCTCCGCTACCTCTGGATACTTTCCTGGCTGGAATGGCAGTTGCGGCGCTAGGGCAGCTCTTCTACCTGACGCTTACGTTGATGCTGGGCACGTTCTACAACTCCCGTGGACCTGTTGCCGGGATCGGGATCGCTGTCATCCTGATCGGCATGATGCTGAAAGGTTTGATCCCACAGCAAATCATGATCCTGACGCCCTGGCCGCTGGCTGATCTTGCCGGCCCCCTGGCACTGGGAATGGAACTGCCATCCGTCTGGCCTGTTCCCATCGTGGCCACCGCGTTCTGGATCGTCGTCATGATCGTCGCGGCATTGTGGCGCTTCGGGCGTGAAGAGTTTTGACATGTTATTGCGAGCAGTAGGCAAAGCAATCTCATGGTATGAGTGATGAGATCGCTTCGTGGACAACGCCCTCGCAATGACAGTTCTGAAGTGGAGAATGAAATGAAAAAAAATAGTTCAACAAGATACATCACTTTTGTAGGTTTTGCCCTGTGGTTTGCGAGCGTCGGCTGTGGTCTGCTGACTACCTCTATCAGCGACGTAAAGACCGAGTCTCAATCCGTCGACCTAGGATCCGCCAGCACGGCCAGTGCCCAAATCGAATTCCCTGCCGGGGAACTGAAAGTCGAGGGCGGCGCAGCCAGCCTGATGGTGGCCAGCTTCCGCTACAACGTATCTGATTGGAAGCCCGAGGTCAAATACAGTGAAAACGGAACGCAGGGTGATTTGCTGATCAGCAAGCCTGGAGCCGCTCAATTTCCGGTCGGGGGAGAGTTGATCAACGAATGGACCATCCAATTCGCGAATGATGTGCCTTTGGACCTTACCATCGTGAAATACGCGGGCAATGCCGAACTCGACCTGGGCGCATTGAACTTGACGAAACTGAGCATTCAATCCCCTACTGGTGTAACCACCGTGAACCTGGATGGAATCTGGCACCACGACCTGGATGTCACCATCAGAGGAGACGCGGGCGAAGTGACTGTCAACCTGCCAGAGGCAATGGGCGTGCGCGTCGATATGGAAACTGGCACCCTGGTCAGCGTGACTGCAGATGGTTTAACGAAGGATGAGAACGGTTATGTCAACAAGGCCTTTGGAACCGCACCCTACACACTCACCTTGAAGGTAGAGAGCGACGTCGGCTCGGTTGTTCTTGTCGCACCATAATCATGGGTGAGCTCAATTCATATGGACAAGCCAACCTTGTATCAGATCAGAGTCAAGGGCCATCTCGATGGGGCCCTGGGTAGCTGGTTTGAGGGTTTCACCATCACCAACCACCAAGACGGTGACGCGCTATTGACAGGTCCCATCCAGGACCAGGCAGCACTGCATGGAATTCTCAATCGCATCAGCAACCTGGGGTTGACCCTGATCTCGGTAAATTCGGTACCAGAAGACGACAACGAACAAGTTACCAGGAAAAAGGAGTAAGCTGATGATTCCCCAAGACCAGCCCCGGTTGCGCCGTTTCATCCTGATTGGGACTCCGCTTCTAACCGGCATTCTGCTGCTCTTCCACCCACTTCCGGAAGCGGCTGAAATGGAGCATACCGGACTCCCTCAGGGATTGGCTTTATACGAGTTGATGGCTCCGATAGCAGAAGGCTTTCTGATCGTGCATCTACTTTTCCCCCTGGCACTCGCGTTACTTGGCTTGTCTGTGGTCCTCTTGCTCGACGGCGTGCAGGGCATAGCAGCGATCGTCAGCCGGGTATGCGCCTTTGTCTTCACCATCAGCTATATCGTGTACGAGACAATCATTGGGACAGTGACGGGACTGCTGATCCGGGATGCCGCGGCCTTGTCGCCAGCCGATCAGGCTGTCATCGGAGACGTCATCTATCGAAACTATACCGATCCGGCCCTCGGGGATCTTCCCTCGGTCGTCTCCCTCACTGCCTGGCTGTCCTGGTTACTTGCCGTGACCCTGGCTGCTTTCGCCCTGCGTCGCTCCGGCAAGCCCCTGGGAGCCTGCATCCTGCTTGGGCTGTCTTTCATCTTTATCTCTCACGCTTCCATGCTGGGTCCGCTGGGGATGTTGTTCTTCCTTTTCTCTGCTGTCGGGATCGAACGCGCCGGGTCCGCGGTGCGGACAGGCCGTTACGAGACATTCCCAAGCTCATAGGAATCGGTCAATATGGATCGCATAAATTCTTTAGCAGTTCAGCGTCCGCTTCTCTTTAGTTTTGTCATCACATTCGTCTTCATTCTTCTCGTGCTGATCTCATCGATTGTCGTTGGAAGGGTAGCATCCGCAGAGACTCTCGGCTGGTACGTTGGCAGCACGATCGGCAGATTGGTCTCGATCTTCATTCTGCTCGCCGTACTCTGGCATCCTGCCTGGCTGGATGCTGCTGGATTTACAAAACTGGGTAGTTGGCGAACCTGGTTGATCCTTCTCATTCTATTGGAATATTCAATGGTGGCATCAGCGTACGCCATGACCGGTCGTGTCAGCTTTGGCTATTCAGACGCAATGTTGGCCGGAATCGCCGCAGTGTTCATTATGCTGCATGCCTTCCTGGAGGAGATTTCATTTCGGGGACTGGTCATGCACAGTTTCATTCGTGCGTGGGGTGGCACGAACCAGGGTGTTATTCGCAGCATCCTGGCTTCCTCGTTGTTTTTTGCGGGCTACCACATCCTGTACCTCGCCGGTGAGCCACTTCCTGTAGTCCTCTTGCGACTCGTGGTGGCGTTCCTGTTGGGCATTTTCTTCGGAGCGATGGTGTTACGTGGAAAAAGTATTTACCCGGCCGCCTTCTTTCACGGCATGTTGAATGTAGCCGGCTACCTGAATCTTGCGGGCGCGGAAGGCGCGGGAACCCCATCATCCTGGCTGCTGCTGAGCCTGTTCATGCTTCCGCTTGCACTTTATGGGTTGTATCTGCTTCGCTCCCAAACCCAACCCTCCCATAGTTTTAATAGTTCGCTTCAAACGAAAAATCCAGTACGCTAGTGAGGTGCAATGAACACGAGCAATCGTCTTATACAGCGCATTTCCCTGCCAGCATTCCTCATCCTGACCCCACTGATCAGCCTGGCGATTCCTCTCCTTGTGTCACTGCCGCCGGAAATCACGCCCTTGATGATCGCGGTCATACCGGCCATCCTGGCAATCCTCCTCACCGCGCTGACCGATGGCAGAAACGGTGTGCGGGCTCTCCTGAAGAAACCATTCGACTGGCGCGTCAGCTTCAAGTGGTATGTCATTGCATTGGGATTAGCGCTCGGCTTGCGTGTGCTGATGAGCCTGCTGGCTCTTCTTCTCGGATGGATTTCCGCCATCCAGATTCGTGCCTGGTCACTTCCTCAATGTGTCCTCCTGGGCACCTTCATCCTCGTTGGAAGCGCGGCGGAGGAACTCGGCTGGCGCGGGTATGCCCTGCCCAAAACGCTGGGCAAGCGTTCGCCGCTTTTCTCCGCTTTGTTGATCGGGGTGATCTGGGGAGCCTTGCATCTCAGCCTGATCTTTCCCGGGCAGATGAACGCCGGTTCGCACTGGCTGCCGACCATCCTGCAGATCATCGGATTGTCGGTCGTCCTGACCTGGCTGTACGTTCAGACGGGCGGCAATATTGTGATCCCTATCGTGTTCCACGCCGGGCAGAATATTTTTGTCTTCATTAATGAGGGCATCACCCTAACGGAACAGCTCTGGATACTGACCGTCGTGACCCTGGTGTATTCGTTTGTGATCCTTTTCTTCTTCGGCGCGAACATGCGGGGCGGACGAGTGCAGGATCCAGACCTGCTGAGCCCAGAGCCGGCAAAAACGAAACAAATGAAAGGAAACGAAAATGGCTATAGAAACTACCACCCGTTTTAAAAGGGCATCGTTTGCAGGCGAGGCGCGATCACGGCCGATGGTGATGAACATCCAAAATGTGAGCAAACAATATAACAACCGGCACTGGGGCCTGCGCGATTTCAGCCTTGAGCTTGGCCCCGGTGTACTGGGACTGCTCGGTCCCAATGGCGCGGGCAAGTCCACATTGATGCGCATCCTTGCGACCATTACCAAAGCCACGTCCGGCACGGTCATGTGGAATGGCAGGGACATCGCCCGGTCACCCGATGAACTGCGCGCGGTGCTGGGCTACCTGCCACAGGATTTCGGGGTGTACCCGAATTTGACGGCGATCGAGTTCCTCGAATATATGGCCACCATCAAAGGCTTGGATGCAAAATCCGCCAGGAGGAGAATCGATGAGCTGCTGCAAGTGGCGAATCTTGTCGAAGCCGCGAAACGTCCGTTGGGAGGCTATTCGGGCGGGATGAAACAACGCGTCGGGATTGCGCAGGCCCTATTGAACGATCCGCAGCTCCTCATCGTCGATGAACCGACCGTTGGACTGGACCCCGAGGAGCGCGTCCGCTTCCGCAACCTGCTGTCCGATCTGTCGGGCGAACGGATCGTCATCCTCTCCACGCATATCGTCTCGGATGTGGAAGCAACCGCTACTCACATTGTCCTGATCAATCAGGGGAAGCTCCTATGCGAGTCCTCGCCTGAAGATCTGCTGAAGCAATTGGAGAACAAGGTCTGGGAGTGGACAGTGAGCAGTGATGAACTCGTTCATCTCAAACAAAGGCACATCGTCAGCGGGACGATCCGCAGAAGCGACGGTGTGCAGGTACGCGTGGTGAGCGAGGACAAGCCTGAAGCAACCGCGCGAAATGCATCGCCCAACATCGAAGATGCGTATTTGTATTTTGTCGGAGGCAGGGCATGAACCGGGCGCGCGTCATCTATCACATCGCCCGCGCCGATTTTCTCGAGCGCGTCCGCCGTTATAGTTTCCTCGTCATGCTGGGTGCGGTGATCTTTCTGGGATATCAGGCGGCCATTGGCAATTTCACGGTACAGCTCGGAGACTATCGCGGCGAGTTCAACTCTGCCTGGGTCGGGAGCATGCTGGCCATCATTGCGTCACTTATGCTCGGATGGTTCGGCTTCTATCTCGTCAAGGGTTCTGTGGCGCGCGACCGCGAGACGGGTGTGGGGCAGATCATGGCAACCACGCCGCTGACGCGTCCGCTGTATATGTTCGGCAAATGGCTTAGCAACTTCGGCGTGCTCATCGCAATGGTCATTGGCCTCGCGCTTGCCGGAATTGCGATCCAGTTCTTCGCTGGCGAGAGCCAGGAATTTGATTTCCTCGCGCTGTTGACCCCCTTCCTCTTTGTCGCCGTGCCGATGCTCGCGCTGACTGCCGCGCTGGCGGTTCTCTTCGAAAGCATCGGCTTCCTGAGCAGCGGCTTCGGAAATCTCGTCTATTTCATTCTTTTTGGTTTTACCATCTCCATGGCAGTCACAGCCGGCAGGAGCAATCCCGCCCTCGATCCCGTGGGTTTCCATCTTCTCCAGCAGAGCATGAGTGAATCAGCAAAGGCGGCTTTCCCCGATTACGGCGGCGGATTTGTTCTCGGTTCAACAGGCGATCCGATCACAGGCGTGTTCCCCTGGACAGGCGTGCAGTGGACCTTCGACATTGCCCTGACGCGTTTCATGTTCCTGAGCATTGCAGCCGGACTGGCATTGGCCTCCTCGATCTTCTTCGACCGCTTTGACACATCAACGGGTCGATCCAGGCGGAGGAATGCCCCCGCTCTCGCTTCAACGTCGAAAGCTGTTCCCGCCACACGATCCTTATCAACCCTTCGTCTAACTCCATTGAACACCTCGCCCAAAGGATTTGCGTTCACCCGCGTTCTACTCCTGGAACTCAAACTCCTGCTCAAGGGAAAGCGCTGGTGGTGGTTCGTTGTTGCGGGAGGTTTGATCATCGCTGCACTGGTCAGTCCATCCGAAGCTGTGCGGGCGTATATACTCCCCATTACCTGGCTCTGGCCCGTTCTGATTTGGTCCGACCTTGGCAGTCGCGAGATTCGACACAACACGCGCCAGATGGTCTTCGCATCCGCCGCGCCGCTGAAGAGACAGTTGCCCGCGGCCTGGCTCGCAGGCTTCATTGTTACGATCCTGACCGGGAGTGGAGCGGCAATCAAGTTGTTGAGCACAGGAGATGGAACAGGTCTGCTCGCCTGGCTTTCGGGCGCGCTGTTCATTCCAAGCCTGGCTCTGGCATTGGGCATTTGGAGTAATAGCCCGAAGTTGTTCGAGGTGATACATGTATCCCTGTGGTATCTCATTATCAATGGAGTGACAGGCGTGGATTATCTCGGCGCGAACAGCGATGGCAATATCGGGTTTTTCATTCCGCTTTCCCTGGTTCTTATCGCCACCGCGTTTATTGGCCGGGCGCAGCATATACAGAACTAAATGCCGAAAGGAGAATCGTATGAATCACCTCTCAGCCGAGCCTTTGATCAGGGATCAGGTAACGGCACACATGACGAGAACCTCGCGTATGCTGCTCATCCTGACCGCCTGGCTGGGCACCCTGCTGCTCAGCCGGTTACCGCAGATCATCCTCAGCGAGCTTGGGCTGATCACACCTGCCGACTGGAGCCCGTGGTGGTGGGTCAGCATCGGCACGGCACTGTTTGCGCTCACATATGGATGGCAGGCCGCAAGACCCCTGCGCGGCTACTTTCTGATATTGACCCTGACCTGGTTGCTCCCGATGGGATTGTCTTTGATTCAGGCAACGCCGCTGTGGATCTCCTGGTTCGGCCCGGAGAGATCATCGCTGGCTTATTTTTTCGGCGACAGATTGGGGATCGTTTTGATCGCATTGACCCTTGCAGGGATTCTCGCCCTGCTGGGACAGAACCGCAAGGATTATTTCCTCGCCCTTGGAAATGTCAACGCGCCGGCAGTGGGAATGCGTCTCCCTTGGAAGATCGCAGGACCCATTATCGCTCTCGTGCTTAGCGTATTGACGACCGCGGCCATCCTGGCCATGAACCCTCTCGCAGATGTGACATTTGCCAGAGTCATCGCACTGCTGCCAGCCATACTCATCCTTGCCCTGATGAATGCCTTTGGCGAAGAGCTGGCGTACCGCGCCGCACCCCTCTCTCAACTCTGGCATATCGTTGGCAAGGGACAAGCCCTATGGATGACCGCACTGTGGTTCGGACTGGGGCACTACTATGGTGGGATTTCCTTTGGAGCATTCGGTGCCGTGTTCTTCACATTGGTCGCCGTCCTGTTTGGCAAGGCCATGGTAGAAACCAGGGGCCTGGCAATACCTGTATTCATGCATCTTCTCGGCGACATAATACTCTATATCATTTTGGCACTGGGCTCGGCGTAAAGATCAAATGGAATATCATGCAGCTATCACAACGATGGAAAATGAAGTGTTAAGAGTATACAAGCGCCAAACAGGAGGAACACCAAATGAAACCCGTTACAACTTTCATACAGCGCAGGCCACTGGTGGCTTACTTCATTCTTGCCTTTGTCTTCGCCTGGGCATTTACTCCGCTGATCGCCATTTCGCCATTGTACGGACTGCCCGGGCTGTTTGCCCCCGCGCTTGCTGGCTATATTGTTTCTAGAGTTACTGGCGGCCCTGCTCAGGGAAGAGAGTATTGGAATAGGTTAAGGATCTGGCGAGTCAACTTCGTCTGGTATCTGCTGGCGTTGGGTTTGCCCGTAGTGTTTTCCTTCCCTGTTGCTATGCTGGCGAGGTTCTTCGGTGCTGACCTGGCTCTCCAGTTGGTTCCAATTACACCGTTGTCCATCATCATCTTTATACTTGTGGTCGGCGAGGAACGCGGCTAGCGTGGTTATGCTCAACCTGAGCTCGAAAAGCACTTCTCGCCTCTGCTTGCCGCCGTTACCGTTGGCGTACTGTGGGGGCTCTAGCATCTGCCCAATTTCTTCATCTCCAGTCTGCCCCATTATGTGACGCCTCTGCCAGCCTTCTTGATATGGACGACTGCCTTATCCGTGATTGCCGCCTGGTTACTGAAGCACACACAAGGAAGTGTGCTGATTGCTACACTCCTCCACGGCGCGACGAATACCTTCGGCTTCCTGACTCCCAATCTCCACAATGCAACGCGCTGGTGGCTCATCGCCGGCGTGTACGGTATAGCAGCAATCTTGCTTGTGATCTTTTATGGAATGCAGCTCCATCGTTCCGAGACAACTTCAACGCTAGACCCCTCGTTATCTGGGTCGGCTTGAAAAG
>DATHTL010000143.1:0-14257 GCA_035463255.1 Anaerolineales bacterium
ACCCAGAAAAAAGTAGTGGTTGAACGCTGGCCGAAGGAATGGTCGAGGAAATTTTAGATGTCTGTGTGACACCGAATACATATACTCGATCTGCTTCGAAATTCACGTTGAGGATTGCTGTTGGGTCAGCATCCTGAACGATTTCGATTTATCAACGCGGTGTTTTTGTCTATGATCCTAAGAAATAACTTTAAAACTATTCTTATGCAGCACGAAAAAATGTCCAATTGCGTATATCTCTATCCATGTGGATGCTATGGCACACGTAGAAGCCCTGTAGGAAGGCAAACTATTAGCATGTTGCAAAGGAGAGGAGTTTGCTATATAGACCGCAATGAAGTGAATTAATTCAATATCGATGAGAAGAATAAAAGCCGCGTACTCAATCGATATTACTACTGTAAATCAGAAGTACTAGGATCGCGGGTTCGATAAAACTTACTGATTCATGGAGTTCGCGACGCGTAACTAGTAACGGGCTTGTTATTTCGATGTGTTTTGGAACAAAACAACAAAAAATCGACCCGTTTTGAGGTAGATTTTTTGTTATACATCTGGCGGTCCCGACGGGATTAGGGTTCGCGACGCGTAACTACTTGGGCACTTAGTAAATTGAATGATATTCTAAATTATAGTAGGACAGAATATATCTATCAAACTTTAGTGTGCCCTTCCATTAACAGCGCGGTTGGAGACCGCTGGGGAGATGAAATTGTATCTGCGCGAGTTCCTTTGGAAAACAATATTTTCGAGTCAGTTGTCCAGGGCTTACTGGGGATGGTCGACTGAACAGCAGGATCAAGATAATCTTGCCGGCATCGTTGTTTATGTTGGTTGAATGAAGCCTTGAGGGTGGTCCGTCATGTTATAGGGCATATTCCTCTAGGCCTGGAGTCGAAAGGCTTGGATGGGTACGACCGGTTCGAAACTGCTGCATCCTAAATATGAGAGTTTTCGTCTTTTTATACAAAGAGACGTATAATGAAATCAACCCGATTCAACAATTGAAAATTGATGGGAGGCTTGATCAGGTTTTGTACTGTCCATCCTATCAAACTCAGCATCACGCAGTTTTGTTGGCAAAGGGGTGTTACACATAAAGCAATGATTATGGCTCATAAAAGAAAGTAGAACTGAAAAGAAAACTTTTACGGGTAATTTTTGGTGATACCTTTGCTTGCCACCAAGCTTTTTATACCACCTTCACGTCCAAATCGTGTTCCCCGTCCACGCCTGATCGAGCAATTGAATATCTTGCGACCACTGACACTCATCGCCGCACCCGCCGGGTTTGGTAAGACCACACTCTTAAGTGACTGGATTCCTCATAGCGAGCATTGCGTCACATGGCTATCCCTCGACGAGGACGATAATGATCCAACACGCTTTTGGATTTATGTCATCGCAGCCTTACAAAAATTGAGCGCTGATTTGGGTGACAGTGCCTTAACAATTCTTCAGTTGCCTCAGCCGCCACCAATCACATCCGTCCTGACAAATCTCATCAATGAGCTTACGTTATTCCCCGATATCTTCTCCATTGTTCTGGAGGATTATCACCTCATAAAGACCCAGGCAATTCACGAAACACTTACATTTCTAATTGACCATTTGCCTCCGAACATGCGTGTGATTATTACAACTCGCGCCGACCCACCTCTGCCAATCGCTCGGCTCCGTGTTCGCAATCAACTAGCCGAGTTACGCGCAGATGAGTTGCGTTTCACGCCCGACGAAACGGTTGTATTCCTAAATGATGTGATGGGACTCAATCTATCGGCAGACGATGTCTTTGCGTTGGAGACGCGCACCGAGGGCTGGATTGCCGGACTGCAACTCGCCGCGCTCTCAATGCGGGGACGCGACGATGTATCGGGTTTTATCGATGCCTTTTCAGGAAGTAATCGGCATGTACTGAGTTATTTGGTTGAAGAAGTGTTGGATCAACAGCCCAAAGGCACACTCAACTTTCTGTTGCAGACCTCGATTCTGGACCGGTTGTGTGGCTCCTTGTGTGACGCTGTGACGGGTGAGAGTGATAGTCAGATGATTTTGGAGCAGCTGGAGCACGCCAAATTGTTTATCAACCCGCTCGACGGTGAGGGGAAGTGGTTTCGTTATCACCATCTTTTTGCCCAGGTGTTACGCGCCCGCTTGCAACGGACCCAACTCGATTTGATACCTGAACTCCACCGCCGGGCGAGCGCGTGGTATGAGCAGAATGGGCTGATCGTCGAGGCCATTAACTACGCGCTTGAAGCCGCAGACCATGAGCAAGCCGCTCAGTTGATCGAGTCAATCGGGATGATGATTTTTAGCAGCGGCTCCATGTACTACAACGTGCAAACTTGGTTGACAAAGTTACCCGATTCGGCCGTGCGTTTCCGTCCCAGGCTGTGCTTGATTCATGCCTGGTTGTTGATGAATCAAGGAGCATTGGCGAACGCCTTGCAACGTGTAGATGAGGCTGAACAAGCTCTACAAAATATTTTCAAAGCCGAGACCACATCCGAAGGTCAGAATATCTACGGAGAGATTGCGGCCACACGTGCAATCCTGGTTACATCGAAGGGCGAGTTTGATCCGGAGCAAGTCATCGCCTGGATACAGGCGGCATTGGCCGGCTTGCACCCGAATAATCTGACATTCCGAAGTGCGGCTTTAGGGGCGCGGGGCGTCGTACAATTGAAGCTAGGAGAGCTACGTCAAGCGGAGAGTTCATTGGCTGAGGCGGCAACGACGGCCCAAGCCGGGGGCGTCATCCACATGATGGTTGCCGCGGTAAACAATCTTGTGCACGTTCAACGGGCCAGAGGCGACATACATGCCGCGCAGACTACCTGCAGACAATGTCTTGACTGGCTCGCGGAACGCGGCGTATCGAGTTGGCCGAACGCCGGCGGTGTCCACGCAAATCTGGCCGCCTTGTTCTGCGAAGTCAATGACCTGAAGACTGCGTTGCGCCATGCCAATTGGGCAGTCGAACTGACCAGTCAGGGAGCAAGCCCACCCAGCACTGCGATCAGCCTGGTGACGTTTGCTCGTGTCAAAGAAGCACAGTATGATTGGGATGACTTCCCCAGGTTGATCCAACAAATTGAGCGACAGCTACGGCAAGTGCCATGGCTGACGGCACATTGGCCAAGCATCCATGCTCACATGTATCTTGCACAGGGCAATCTTTCAGATGCCTCAACCCTCCTTTGCAACGACGATATCTCACGCGGTTTTGCCAGGCCACTCGACCTTCTCTTGGCTTGCGAGTATGACTGGATTGCCCCAGCACAGTTGTGGATAGCCCAGGCGCGTCGATCTGGAGATCAGGCTGTACTGGCTAAGGCATTGGCATTTCTTGAAGGATCACTTGAAAAAGCCGAAGCGCTGGGGCTAGTCTCGGTGCAAGTCAAAGTCCATTCACTCCACGCGCTGACCTACACCTCGTTGGGCAATCCGTCACAGGCCAAAGCATTCTTGGAGCGCTCGCTGACTCTCGCCGAACCACAAGACTATGTCCGCATCTTTGTGGAAGAGGGTGAACCAATGAGGGAAGCTATTGGCAATTGGAGATTAGAGATTGGCAGACGCAGAGACCTGACCGAGGTACAAACTCGTCTGATGGCTTACACGGACAAATTGCTCGAGGCTTTTACCAATAATGCACCTGAATCACCAATTACTCATGAAAAAGCCAGATTATTGCCTCATCAGCCTGGTCTTGTTGAGCCGCTTTCCGCCCGCGAACTCGAAGTGCTGGATCTGATCGCCGAGGGTCTCTCTAACCTGGCGATTGCTGAGAGATTGTTTCTTTCCGCGGGCACGGTCAAGGTGCACATCAAGCATATCTACAGCAAATTGGATGTCAACAGCCGCACGCAGGCTGTCGCCCGCCTCCGCGAATTGAACCTGCCATAATCCCCACACTTCAATAAATACCCCTCCCGATACCACTTTTGGGAGACGACATATCTCCTCCTGGCTGCTATAGTGTTCTCAATCAGCCGGGAGGCTTTTATTCACCTACTCGCTGAACGGAGAAGTGACATCCATAATCATTCTCTGACCAAGGAGTAAACCGTGAATACATTAATTACCCTAATCAAGCGCCACCCGCTGCCGGCCTTTCTCATCCTGGCATTCGGCTTATCGTGGTCAGCGATCATTTTCTACAAACTAGGGCTGTTCCCGGTTCCGATTTTCACCTTTGGGCCTTCACTGGCCGCTGTGATTGTTGTCGGTATGACCGACGGCCGCGTGGGTCTGAAAGCGCTGTTCAGCCGGCTGTTTCGTTGGCGGGTGGGGCTGCGCTGGTACTTGGTCGCACTATTCGCGCCCTTGCTGCTCTTCGTAGCGATCATTTATCTAAACATACTGTTCGGCGCGCCAGCGCCGACCGCCGCTCAACTGGCGGCATGGCCGAGTCTGTTCGGATTCTTTCTTGGTCTTGTCATTAGCCCCTTCGGCGGAGCGTGGGAGGAACTGGGCTGGCGCGGCTATGCGCTGCCCGAATTGTTATCGGGCCGTTCGTGGCTGACCGCCAGCCTGATCCTCGGTGTGTTGTGGGCGGCCTGGCACTTGCCCATTCTAATTACAGGTCAAATCCCCTGGCCCAACCTCGTGATTATCATGGGCATGTCGATCATTTTCACCTGGCTGTTCAATAACACTCGTGGCAGCGTTTTCTTGGCTTTTCTGTTTCATGCTTCGATTGACGCCTATGGTGAGTTCTTTATCCCTATGTTCTCAGGCGCGGATCTGGTCCGGGTGTATTGGTTGATGGGAGCGCTATTTGGCTTATGGGCGATCAGTTTGATTATCTGGACCGGCAGGAACGCGGCGGGTACGGACGATGCTGCCCTGCAAAGGCCAGCCCGGGCATAGTATGAGACGAAAGCAAATGTGAAGTGCTGACCCTCAACATCTTCACTCAATCTACGTTAGGAGAATGTTATGAATCTGATCACAGCCTCCATAAAACAACATCCACTGGTTGCCTACTTCGTGCTTGCCTACGCTCTGGCGTGGATACTGATTCCGCTTGTCGTATCAGTCTCGATTGCCTTCGGGCTGCTGGCGCTGTTCGGACCAGCCATCGCAGCGATCAGTGTAACCGGCGCCATCGAGGGACGATCGGGCGTCAAGCAATTACTAGGGCGCGCCATAAAAGGTCACGTCGGCTTGAAATGGATCGCCGTGACCGTAGGGTTGCCCCTGTTCATGAGTGCGACGGTAGTCGTCTTGAATGCGACGCTGATGGGCAAGCCTCTTGCGATTGTGCCGAACGAAGCGCCCATCTTCACCCTCATTCTCGGGCTGCTGGTCATTGGCGAAGAGATCGGATGGAGAGGCTTCGCGCTGCCGCGCCTGCAGACGCGCTTCAATTCGCTCACGGCCAGCCTGATCCTGGGCGTGCTGTGGGCCACCTGGCATTTGCCTAACTCGTTCATCCCAGGGATGGGACATTACCTGACGGCTTTCCCGGTGTTCCTGGTTTGGGTTATCTCAATGACGGTGCTGTTCACCTGGCTGGCTAATCGCACCCGTGGCAGCCTATGGATTGCGTGGCTGTTCCACGCGGCAATCAACGTCGCAGGCGGGTTCCTGTACATCGGCGACAATCTGCGCCAGTGGTGGCTGAGCGCGGGCGTCTTTGCCGTCGCTGCACTGATTATCGTGATCGCCGAAGGTCCAAATCTCGCCCGCCAAACCACTCTACCAATAGAGACTGCTTTTATTGAGCAGCCGTTGTTGCAAGAGTAATATCAATCTTTATTTTTGTGACTCAGCCACGGAGCAAACCGTGAACCCAATTCTGCATCATCATGAAAAAGGAGCCTAACATGTCGTCTCGCATCTTGAAAACACGCTTAAACGCTTTATTTATTATGATGGCATCGGCTTTGATAGTGTCAGCCTTCGCGCCCGCACTCATCCTCGGTTCGGAGCAAACCGTCAGTGTGGAATCGTCACGTTCGGAAGCCAGTGCTCCGGCTGTGTTCATGCGGAATGGACCCACTGATCCCGAAGAGTTCGAAGCCTTCCTGGATCCACTGGTGACCGATTTGATGAATACCAACCATATTCCGGGTGGGGCGATCACTGTAGTCAAGGACGGACAGATCTTCTTCGCAAAGGGCTATGGCTACGCCGACCTGGAGCGCAGTACACCCGCCACTGCAGATACGACGATCTTTCGAACCGGTTCCGTTTCCAAAGTCTTCACCTGGACGGCAGTGATGCAACTGGTCGAACAGGGGAAACTGGATCTGAATACTGACGTCAACACCTATCTAACCCATTTTCAGGTGCCCACGACCTTCGGTCAACCCATCACTTTGGCTCAATTAATGACCCATACCGCTGGATTTGAAGATGAGTTTGCCAGTGGCGCGATCTATGCGTCAGCAGACTCATATGAGCCTCTGGAGAAATTCCTGGCTGAGAATATCCCGGCACGGATCTTCCCACCCGGGAAGGTGGTTGCCTACTCAAACTATGGCACGGCATTGGCTGGTGAAATTGTTGCCGAGGTTTCGGGAGAACCATTTGAGCAATACGTTGCCAATCACATCCTGGGACCTTTGGGAATGAATCACAGTACGTTCATGCAGCCTCTTCCATCGGGAATGCTACCAGATGCGGCCGTAGGTTATGACATAGACGAAAAGGGATTACCGCACGCTGGCTCATTTGAGTTCCTGCAGGTTCGGCCAGCTGCAGCTCTGAGTGCCACCGCGACAGACATGGCTCGCTTCTTGATCGCGCACCTTCAGGACGGGCAGTCTGGCGGAGGACACATCCTGCAGCCTGCCAGCGCCCAGGATATGCGGAAACAATACTACGCCTTCAACCCTCAGTTGCCAGGCATGACGCGCGGCTTTGTTGAAGCCTATCGGAACGACATTCACTTTGTCCTCCACTTGGGCACTACTGAGCTATCATCCAGTCTGCTTGCACTCTTACCCGAACAGAATATAGGCATTTTCTTGACCTTTAACAGCAACATCAGCGCGCCAGCGCGGTTGTCCCTAGTACATGCCTTGCTCGATCGCTACTATCCTGCACCCACCCTGCCAGCAGTGAATCCGCCGTCCGATTTTTCTGAGCGAGCAACAAGCTTCACAGGAAGTTACCTTACCACTCGCCGAGCAGAAACGAATCTCGATAAGATGTTTTCTCCGCTCTATCTGGTCTCGGTAAGATCCAATCCGGAGGGCACGCTGACTATTGATGCTTTTCGTGACAAGAAGGGCGTACCCATACACTGGGTTGAAGTAGCGCCGCTCGTGTTCCAGGAAGTGGGAGGTCAAAGCCTGCTAGCCTTCAGCACAGATGCCCAAGATCAAGTGACAGCCATGTATTCTGGTGATCAACCGATACATGTCTTTCAAAGGTTGGCGTGGTACGAGAATCCGATGGTACACGTGGCTGGACTGGGAATGACCCTTTTGATCTTTATCACAACACTTCTCATATGGCCATTCGCTGGGCTCTTGCGCCTGGTGAGGCATGGGTCAGGCTCTCTCACTCCTCTCGAGCGTTGGGGCCGTTACCTGGCCAGTGGGTTGATTCTGGTCAACCTGGTGATCGTCGGATTCATCGTGTCGGTTCTTGTTGGTGATGCTTCAGCAATGCAGTTAGGCTATCCCACCGGTTTTACTGTCGCCGGGATTCTGGCTCTGGTGAGCGGCGCAGGGGCAGTGGCTCTCCTGATGTGTGTTGTGAGAGCCTGGCGTGAGAGGGCGTGGGGGACCGTGGGCCGGCTGCATTACACATTGGTCACAATCGCTGCGATGTACTTCCTCTGGTATCTTATCGACATCAATGTATTGCGATGGCCGCTGGCATAGTAATCATACATTGAGGCATAACCAGCCGAAAACCGGAGACACTTTACCGGGCAGGTACCACTTTACCTGCCCGGTTTCATTTGAAGGACCGAATGATCGAGCAGTGTGCCTGACAAAACACATTCGTTGAATCGTAGCCACTATGCAAAGTTAATCTTTGGCAGCTGGAACTGGACATATCCAAATATTGTATACACTGGATGAGAGTGTCTAAAAAGGGTGGCTTAAATACCCCTCCCAATACCCCTTTTGGGAGACGACATCCTTCCTCCCGGCTGCTATAGTGTATTCAATCAGTTGGGAGGGCTTTCTATAAGTCTACTCCTGAATACGAAGGAGCGTACGATGAGGTCACAACTCGGCTTTTTAGCAGCACTGGTTTTGCTGCTTGCACTCCCGATCACGGTGCTCTATCAAGTACTGTTCGGCGCCGGTGCAGACACAGTTGTCCATGTGATGCTGGCGACAGGTTCCTTGCTACTGGCAGCGTCTGTTTTTGATTTCAGCAGGATGACAAAATGGATCACCTGGCTGGGCTGTCTCGCCGCCGCTGCTGAAGGGACCATATTTCTTTTGCAGGGGCTGAGTCACCTGGTCCAGAATGCTGCATTCACCGAGCTGGTTTATCAGGGGCTGGGGCAGTGGCCGGAACGATTGTTCATGGATCTGATAATTATCTGGCTGGTCGTGCTGTGGCTCACGGATAGTCAGGGCAGGACGCGGATCCTGGGATTGATTACACTCGTCAGCGTTGTCGGTCTGGAAGTGTATAGCTGCTATCTTTTGTCTGTTGACAGTTCGATCAATACGGCAGCGCCGGCACTCAAGCTGTTGTATCTCCTGCCGTTTGTCTGGCTGCTTTTGGAAAGCAACAAGAGGATCGGACCCGTGCGTTCCCATAAATTAACAATTCAACCAAAGGAGACAGTATGAATGCCATCATTTCATTTGTCAGACGCCAGCCATTGATCGCCTTTTTTATCCTGGCGTTTGGCCTGACGTGGGGTGGCGGCTGGGTCGCCGACACCTTCTATACCGGCTCGACGCTCTCGGGTGTGATGGTCCTCCCCTTCTTGCTCTTAACCCCAGGTCCGCTGATCGGCGCGCTGATCGTGACGGGGATCACCGGCGGCAGGGACGGGGTGATGACCCTATTACGCAAGTTCACTATCTGGCGGGTGGGCTGGCGCTGGTATGCCGTGGCCCTGCTGCTCACCCCGGCGATGTTCCTGGTGGCGATCTACTTGAACGTCTGGATGGGCGCGCCCAACCCTGGCGCTGCCTTGGTTGCCGCTGCACCGGGCATTTTCCTGGCTTTTGCTTTGCGCCTGATCAATCCGCTGGACGGCCCGATGAAGGAGGAGTTGGGCTGGCGCGGTTTTGCCCTGCCCTATCTCCAGGAACGCTATTCCACGCCGGTCGCCTACTTAATACTGATCGCACTGGTGGTCATCTGGCATCTGCCGCTGGTCTGGATGGGCAACATGCCGGCTATAGCGCTCTTCGGTACCGCTTCCGCGACAATCCTGTATGGCTGGATTTTTAACAACACCAAAGGCAGCGTTCTACTGACCCTGATCGCCCACGCCACTGATGGATTGGTCCGCACTGGCATGCTTGGCTGGACAGGCGTGGATAGCAGCCGATACTTCACGCTGTTGATCGCCGTGTGGTGTGTGACCGCCTTGATCGTGGTCCTCCGCTATGGATCGACGATGGGCCGCAAGCCAACTGTGGAAGCTGGACCTGTTGTGCAGCCCATTGCCGCAAAATAGACAGGCAATGAACGCCTGAAAGGTCGATATGATCCCGAATACGACAGTTCTCAAACAAAACGCATCCTTTGCCTATTCCGCAGGTATGCCGGTTGACCAACATTCTCTTGGGCAATCCATATTGTTGCATCTGCTGCCAGGAGCAATCGCCACCACCGTATATATCTTTTCGGTTCCAGTCTTGACACGCTTAGGGTTTCCTTCGATCACAGCCCTGTACCTGCCCATGATCCTTGCCGTGATAGTTATGGAACTTGGCTATCTGCTTTATTGTGGACAGAAGAAAAATGGCTCCCTCTCACTTAAGGGGATCGTTGTCTTTCAGCAGCCTGTTCCCTGGTGGATGTATATTGCATTTCCACTCCTCATACTTGTATGGGGAATATTGGTCACCGCCCTCGTTTCGCCCATCGACAATCTGCTCTTAAATCGACTTTTCGCCTGGCTGCCTGATTGGTATGCGCTGAGGAACCTGCTCCAGATCAAAGAGGTATTTCCAAGGGCAGCAATCCTGGTTACCGCAGGCTGCGCGTTAATACTCAATGGAATCGCTGGTCCGGTCGTTGAAGAACTCTACTTTCGCGGGCATCTCCTGCCGCGCCTCTCGCGGTTCGGATACTGGGCGCCCCTGCTGAACCTTATCTTTTTCTCTCTCTATCATCTCTGGACTCCATGGATGTTCTTATCACGCGTTGTTCTGCTGGTACCCATGGTCTATCTTGTGTGGTGGAGGCGAAACATCTTTATTGGGATCATCGCGCACTGCCTGCTGAATCTGATTGGCACGATTGTGCTATTCGCGCAACTTCTTGGATAAGTACTATGGACACTTACTCGTTCTTCCGCCGCCTGGTCTTGCTTGGAACTCCAATTGCCCTTGGCACTCTTGAAATGTTTCATCCTGTCGCCATCACCGGGGACGCGCTGACCGACTTGGGTCACCGCATCCCAATCTGGATGACAGTTCACCTCCTGCAATTGCCGCTGTTCGGGCTGATGGCGCTGGCTATTCATTTTCTGTTGGATGGCGCAGCGAGTGCTGCAGCGACCGTCAGCCGGATCGCCCTGTGGTTTTTCATCGTCTTCTACATTTCCTTCGATACCCTGGCGGGGATCTCAGCTGGCATCGTATTGGACGGCGCTCTCGATAAATCACCTGAGGTTCAACAGGAAATCGTGCGTCTGTTCGAGGCTTTCCAATTCTCTCCGGTTGCCCTCGCCATCAACGCGCTGGGCGGGCTAGGTTGGATCGTGAGCGTGGTCGCAGCAGCGTACGTCGTAGGGAAGGCGGGCGTGCCGCGCTTTGCGATCCTCTGCCTGATCATTTCCATGATCTTTGCCATGCACATACCGCCCACGGGTCCCCTTGGTCTGGCGTTCTTTCTGATTGCCGCTGCCGGGATCGAATTTGGCCACCAGCGGCTCAGGGCGCACGCGTCAATGACAGCGGTTGGATAAATGGGGCGCGCTATCCTGCCCATGGTTACCTTACTATACGGAAATTATTATGAAAACTGTTACTACATTCGTAAAGAACAATTCGTTTGTCGTTTCAGGCTTGTATATCAATTTCAAGCAACAGGGCTACTGGGTGAAATATGCTGCTGCCGCCACGTTGGTGACGGGCATCTATTTGCACGTGACTAGTCTTTTGATCGGGCGTGACTTGTTTCTTCAGCACGTGTTGACCGCGCGTTTCGATATGTTTTTTGCCATTCTGATGGCATACGCTGGAATTAGCGGCTGGTTGGCTTGGAAACGCGTCCTCCATCCTGGTCGGTGGCATCGGGTGGTCTACGGTTTCCTGATCGTGTACTTTACTGCCAGCATTCCCCTCCATGCGCAGACTTTCATTAAGGGCAGCACAGATTTTTTTCACTTATTCCCCGAAGGATACAGCTTGTTGAGTCTGCCACTCATGATCTCGTTGCTGGTCTTTGTCTGGCGCTTGAAGTTCAAAGCTGATGTGGAATGACCAATTCTTTGAGACAAAACAAACCATGACCAGACAGGCACTCTTGAGTTCATATTTTGTTTTAGCTGCCCTCTCGCCTGTAAACCCAGGATTGTCGCAATCTGGAACAGCCTCTTACATCTGGACAGTTGCGTTCATCGGGGTGGCATCGTAGCGTTTCGAGTATGATGTATTCTGATCAGGAGACTCATCATGAAAGTTTTTACTCAATCCCCGCTTACACCCGTTGAACTGCAGACAGCAAAGTCCAGGAGTCGGGCATCCATCTGGCTCACGCGCATCGCGCTGGGGCTGGCTATTAGCATCGGCAGCCTCGCCGTCATTGGCGCTGCATATCAAACCATCGCCACCGCCGTCGATCAGCGCGCGTTTCCCCCTCCCGGGCAGTTGATCGATGTAGGCGGCTTCCAAATGCACTTGCATTGTGCTGGCGTGAACGTGGGTGGAAGCTCCACTGTGATTCTGGAAAATGGACTGGGTTCGACATCTTCAGCCTGGGCATTGGTGCAGCCTGAAGTTGCCAAAGCCACGCGTGTTTGCTCGTATGATCGCGCGGGCACAGGCTGGAGCGACTCCAGTCCTGAGCCGCGTGATGCACGGCACATTGCCCGGGAACTGCATACCCTGCTTCAAAACGCGAATATCCCGGGCCCCTATATCCTCGTTGGTTGGTCAATGGGCGGTTTGTATGCGCGTGAATACGCGGGACAGTATGGCGATGAAGTGACCGGTCTGGTCTTGATCGATAGCTCTCATCCCGATCAATGGACGAGCACGCCCGGAGGGCAGAAACAATTTGAATCGAATTCCAGGATTTACTCTGTTGCACCTATCCTGGCTCGTCTGGGCGTCATGCGGATCATGGGTCTCCGGCAACCGGCTTCGGGTTTGCCAACACCATATAATGAAGAACTAATTGCATCCTTTGCTGCGACGAAAGATTGGGATGCCCAGAGTGCCGAGTTCCTCGATTCACCTGCCAGTATGGCCCAGGCGCGTGAGTCTGAGTTACCCGATAACATTCCACTATTTGTCTTAACGGCGACCGAACACAGCATGTCTCCCGAACAGGAGGGATTATGGCAGGATTGGCAAACTGATCTGGCTGCGCTTTCTGCCAACAGTATCCATCAAGTCGTAGATGGGGCCGAACACGCCTCCTTCTGGCGTGATCCTGCGACCGTAAAAGTCAGCATCGCTGCGATCTTGCAGGTGGTTGAAACCGCTCGAAATGGTTATCCGTTGAGTCCTTAACGACTCCTGTTCTTGCTAAAAGGATAGATTTATGAAAACTCCTACTTCACTAATTGAGCAACACGCGCTCGCACTCTTTTGTGGGCTCACCATCGCCTTGACATTTGCCGCCACCCTGTTGCCCTTGCCGGGTGAATTGGTAGCGGTAGTGATGGTGTTTATTCCGGCTCTCCTGGCAATATCCCTCACCGGTTTATCGGAAGGGAGGGAAGGCGTGCGGTCCCTGTTAGGCAAATTAGCGCACTGGCGCATCAGCCTCAAGTGGGTGGCCATGGCTTTGGTACTCGCGCTGGTAATACGCCTGGCGATGAGCCTGATCGCCGTGGGCTTAGGAATGATCTCCACGATCCAACTGCGCCCAGGTGGGCCGGTGCAGTATATTATTTTGGCGGTTATATTCTTTGTCTTTGCTATTCCGGAAGAGTTGGGCTGGCGGGGTTATGCCGTGCCAAAGCTGCTGGAACGCTACACGCCCCTCGCCGCAGGTTTGATCGTCGGCGTGTTGTGGGGATCGCTACATCTGGCGTTGCTCCTGCCAGGCATGATGAATGTAGGAGCGCCACCGCTGCCAACTGTGCTTGGCCTGGTCAGTGCTTCGGTTCTATTCACCTGGCTTTATATCAACAGTGGTAGCAGTATCTTGTTGACGACGCTCTTCCACGCTGCGCAGAGCTTTTTTGTCATCGTCAATGAGGGACTCACAGGGCCACAACAAGCATGGCTGATGGCAGGCGTTTATCTCGCTGTGGCGCTGATTGTTGTCCTTGCTACCGGGCCAAGATTAACTCTAAGACCAGTAGCGCGGACTTCCCTAATGGGCCAAGCTACTGGAACAAGTCAACCGTTGCCACCGAAATGAACACACCAGTTGTTTACCAAATACGCATCAAGGGTCATCTGGATGAGACGTGGATAGATTGGTTCTCCCCATTGGTTGTTGTCAACGAGGTCAATGGCGAAGCCACCTTAACGGGACAAGCGCGGGATCAGGCTGAATTGGCTGGTGTGCTTAATCGAATATTCGATCTCAATCTTACATTGCTGGCGCTGAATCGCATAACAGATCCTCCCGAGTGAATGCATCCACGCCGCGCGAAATAGAGAATACGCGCTTCTCCGATAACAGTTCAACAGAGGTTGTGTCGAGTCGTGAAATGCATATTGGGGAGACGCGACAGGTTTGCCGATTTCGGATTGAAAAACAAAAACAACTCGATGAAATCATCAAGTTGTCTATACAGGCGGTCCCGACGGGATTCGAACCTGCGATAAGGATATCCTGACCACTTCGGAGCATGTTGAGATAAAATATTCTAGCAATGGCTGGGTCACGCTGCTATCACGCCTAGCTGAGATACGTACTCTCATGTAATTAATTCGAAGTTTGCAAGACGAAGTAGCTAGAA
>DATHTL010000144.1:0-10757 GCA_035463255.1 Anaerolineales bacterium
ATGATCACTCGAGGCAATTGCTCAACCTAGCCGAATGCACAAACCGGGAGGGGAAGGAGTTACACCAATGAAGCACGCAAAGAAGCCCGTTATTTTTTCCGCAGTCATTTTATGTTCTTTAATATTGTCACTCGTCTCGCCAATCCATGTTCGAGCAGACGATACAAACCCACCTCCAGTAGAAACACCTGAAGTCTTGCCACCCGCGGAACCGCCGGTGGTCACCGATGAGCCAGCCAGCACTGAGCCGCCGCTGGACGCGCCCGCGGCCACCGAGGCGCCGGTCATCAGTGAAGCTCTGGCTACCGAAGAACCAATGCTGAACGAACCCTCCCCGACCGCTCTCCCGGTGACCAATGTGACGGTAACAGATGACCCGTCTTCGGAAGAAGAAACCAGCAGTGTTAATCTGCCGGAGATTGTGTCCGCTGCGGCAGAGAATGATCTAACGCTGGCAGATTCCCACGGAGATCCGTTGGTTCTGGGGACCATCCAGGCTGTCGAAACATTGACAACCGGCGATCCATACTTTACTCGAGGCGGAACTATTTATCGCTTTCTGCCGGACGGAGGGTGTGATGCTTACGGAGGCGAAAGCCTCACCTGCTTCGAGTCCTCCAATCCGATCCAGGCAGCCCTGGATAACGTTCGAGACAACGGCCTTCCGGATAACAAAACGGTCTACGTCGAAGCAGGAGTTTATACGGGACCTGTTACGATCAATCACAAAAACCTGGAAGGTCTCACGCTCCAGGGCGATCCGGGAACGACAAATATTGCCGGCGCCGGGCCGAATGCACCCATCCTGCAGGGCTCAGGTCCCGGTTCGGGAGTCGGGCTCACCCTCAATACGGGCGTCACAGTTACGGGCTTTATTCTTCAAGGATGGGATCAGGCCATCCTGGTGGAAGTATTGGTCGGCAATACAGCTGTGGACATCGAAAACAATACGATCCAGGACAACACGCACGGCATTCAGATCATCGGCTCAAAAGGAAAACCAGGGACAACGATCCGCTACAACGTTTTTGAGCGTAACTCAGGTTATGACATCCAGAACACCGGGGCAGACGAAAACAATGTTCAGGATCTGGATGCCCGGTTCAATTACTGGGGTTGCCCTGAAGGTCCGGTGGTTGCATTCAAAAATCCTAATAACAATAACGACTGGGATTACATTGTGTGGTCGCAATGGGATGCCAAGGTCTACACTATTTACGATAATAACCCACTTGTAGATTGTGGCATCTTATACGGGAAAGACACACTGTGGGATCATGGCAGTTACAAACCCTATAAGATCATCGTCGACTCGGTAATGAAAACCAAAGAGCCGACTTCTACCCCTACGCCTACAAATACTCCTACCAATACACCAACCCACACCCCAACGCAGACACCTACCAGCACGCCAACCTTTACTCCTACAAACACACCCACGAATACGCCCACCAACACTCCGACGGATACACCTACTCCTACGCAAACACCCACGGATACGCCCACCAGCACACCTACCAATACACCGACCGAGACGCCAACAGAGACTCCGACCGCTACGCAGACACCTACAAGCACACCGACATTTACTCCAACGGAGACTCCAACCAATACACCTACGGACACTCCTACCAGCACGCCAACTGCTACGCAGACACCGACAGACATCCCGACAGCCACGCCCACAGATACTCCAACGGAGACACCTACCAGTACGGCAACAGCCACCCAAGCACCGACCGATACTCCGACAAGTACACCTACAGATATTCCTACCAGCACTGCGACGGCTACACAGACACCGACGGACACGCCAACAAGTACGCCCACGGATACACCTACGAGCACGCCAACCGCGACGCAGTCACCTACCGATACACCGACCTATACTCCAACCACAACGCAAACCCCGACCGACACGCCAACGAGCACTTCGACTGCTACACAAACTCCTACCAATATACCTACGAATACGCCTACCTACACACCAACGATCTTACCGACGAAAACTCCGGTCAAGACTCGCACCCCGGTGAATCCTCTACTGTCTTTTGCCGGTATCGTCCCGGTCACAGGCGGTGAGTTGCACGCGATCGCTGCCGGTATCGCCCATAGCTGTGCCATCACCCCGGAAGGCGGCGTAAAGTGCTGGGGCAATAATGAATTTGGGCAGCTCGGGAATGGCACCAACCAAAGCAGTAATGTCCCGGTGGATGTCGCTGGAATACAGGGAGGCATAACCATCGTAGCAGGCGGCAACCACACCTGTATCTTGAGCGACGGCAGCGTCTGGTGCTGGGGACAGAACTCACAGGGTCAGGTCGGCGATGGCACACTGACAGACCGCAACGTACCGGTCAAAGTACTCAGCGATGTGACCGACATCACAGCTGGACTGGAATACACCTGCGCGATCACAACCTATGGACAGGTGCTGTGCTGGGGCAATAACGACCAGGGACAACTGGCAGACGGCACCAGGATCGATCGCGCAAAACCAACTCTGGCTACGCTCATCACCGGCATCTCGAACGTGGACGCCGGGCAGACGAAATCCTGCGGTATCACGAGCTCGGGTTTGTTGAGATGCTTGAGTGACGGATCTGCTCAAGAGATCAGCAACCAACCAGAGGCCAGCCTGGATGTGGCTGTCAACCGGTTTGGCTCTGCGATCATCGCGTTGCGCGAAGATGGGACCCCTGTGACCTTCCAGTCCGGGCAGTTCAAGATGATCAGTTCTGTAAATCATGCTGTGGATGTGGATAGCGGCTTTGGCCATATCTGCACCCTAATCGATGATGGCACCGTGAAATGCTGGGGTTCCAATTACTTCGGCCAACTTGGAATCAACTCGAGGAACAACAGCCCCGATCCTCAGCCTGTTCTCGATGTCGCGAGCGCCTGGCAGCTTGCCGTGGGCAAATATCATGCCTGCGTGCTGATCACGTCGAGCACTCCCGGTCAGGGCGATATCCAATGCTGGGGATTGAACAAGGACGGCCAGCTTGGCAATGGCACGAACGAGAGCAGCCTGGTACCCGTTTTTGTGAAGTAATTACTTTTTATCTATGCCGGGGGGTACAAGAGACCGGAGTGAGATGCGAAGGACCTCACTCCGGTCCGTTTATTTCTATGATGAGTAGATCAATACATTACTGGTGCTTGGTTCTACCGTCCAAATATGTTGATCAGGGAATGGAGAATGAGCGAACCATAGATGCGTCCGGTGCGCCAGCGCGGCAGGCCAACGATCAAACCGATGATGAATGTGGTCAGGAATTTCATCCCGAAGAACATCCACCAGTTTATGTCCGGGTTTGCCGGAACAACCTTGAGCAGATAAATATCCACATACCCAAAGTGCCAGAGACCAAAGAGAAAAGAGATGACCAGCCAGTGGATGAAGCCGGATGCCCGGCGCGTATTGATTTTTTCCAGTTGCGTCCACCCCCAGCCTCGAAAGAGCAACTCTTCGAAAATGGGGATGACGATGGCCGCATTGATATTTGCGGCAAAAAGATCGGGCTGCAAAAAATATGTGCTGAGGGCCAACGCCACCGTCAGCGTGCCAACTACGACATAGATAACCAATTCCCAACGCGGCATGGCTCTCCAGTCCAGCGCGAGCTGCGCCGCGGAAGGACGGTAGTAGAGCAGCAGCCCAATGCCAATGAGTCCAAAGGCCACCATGTCCATAAAGGCCCAGAGCGGAGAGTCCGGCGCGGGCTGCAGAAACCTCCACATGCCAGTGGTGATCAACGCGCGCCCGATCTGGATGGCAAGCAAAAGCAGCAGAAAATATCCGATTTGTTGTAGATATGTTTTCATCGAAGTTTTATGAGGGAGTGCAATCTCCAGTAAGACGATCCCCGACATGGATATGTTTCCCTGGCGATGTAAGGCAATGGGGAATTATACTCCTGAGAATTCATCGCAAACCCGCGAAAAGATCATTGCGACCAACAATAGGAGCTGTTTTCGATGATTTGTTGCATCCAATGTAAAGACAAACAACACCGTAAAGAAATACAAAAAGTGACAATCCCGTACGGGACTGTCACTTTTTGTATTTCCTGAACGTGCAGCGCAGAATCGAATTGTGCTTATCTGCCCTTTTCAGCCTGCTTTTTAAGACCGGCAACAAACGTCTTGAAGTTCTCCGTCAGGTCGGGCAGATTTCTGCCGAAGATGGGCAGCAGCAAACCGCTAAAGATCTCCTCTGTCTTGAACAGGGTCTGGCCATCCTTCCCGGGAGTCAACGTGTGGGTGCGCTCAGACTTGAATAATCCCAACGGCATGCCGCCCGTCAGCACCATCTTTCTGTTCGACTCGAATGCAGTGACTTTTACAGGGAATGCCTGAGAGCTGAACTTTGTAAAAAACTTGACCGTCTCTCCGGGAGCCAGTTTCCCCTCAATGTGGTCCATCGCCGGATCCCAGTTTGGGTAGCCGTTTGCATCTGTAAGGATTCTCCAGACAACTTCGGGAGGCGCATTGATGGCCGTCGAGGCATTATATTGTTTCATGGATCTCTTCCTCACTTCTCGTTTTTCAGCGTCTGTTTAATGTAATCGGATAAGGCCTTTTTGTTAAAGTCCAATGAGGTAATTCGCATGGTACGGGCTTTGTTTCCGTCCCCTTCGAGGAGTCCATATTTATCTTTCAATGAAACACCTTCGAAGAAAATGAGAGAGATCTTTCCCTTGCCCAGCACAGTCTGGATATGGTTCTTCGTGGTGCCATACACCAGACAGTTCTTCCACTTGATGCTTTCATTCAGTGAGGGTCCGGCCGCTAGAACAGTCGACCGGACATCCAGAAAGAGCGGAGCGATCTCCTCGGGCAGAGCCTCGATGTATTCATTGACAATATCGTTTTTGGATTTAGTATATTTCATGGCTCAGAGTGTACCTGTATTCGTTGAAATCTCATTGTAAGAAGCGGACATAAGATGATCCTGCAGGATCGAATTGGCCTGAAAATATTCCACGGGAGAGAAGCCAGTCATTTTCCGGAACGTATGGTTCAAATGCGGCTGGTCGTAGAACACATCGGGGTTCACGTGCTGAATGATTCGGGGGTTCTCCGAGGCGAAGTCGCACGCCTGGTCCAAAAACGAATGCAGGTTGCGAATGTTTTGCATTTCCTTTTTGCTGAGTCCAAATGTCGTTTTGTATAAGCGCCTCTTGTGCCGCGCCGAAAAGTTTACCAGCCATGCGGACTCTTGCAGATCGGATGAAAACATCTGGTACGGAGACTTCTTGACCCGGTGGCTTTGCAGATATTCCACCACCTGGGATTGGAACTCTTCGAGATCCTCCGCCCCCTTTCCCGCCCAGGCTTGCCTCAAAAAACAATTCGCCGGAATCTCCCCCCAAAACGACTCGGCAAATCGCAGCGACAGGCGCGCTCCGTATAAAACAAGCGGGGTGGAGAGAACGAAGGCGAGTGGACCCGTGTGGATGGTTTTCAACATCTGCCGGGGTAACGTGGATCTTGTCCCACGCGCTTCATCCACATATTTTATCTTTCCTTCTTTTATGAAGAAATAATCAAAAAATAGCTCAGGGATGAAATGGTCTGTAATCGTTGCTGGAGATTTCGTATGGATTTCCATCTTCCAGAAAAACGCGACATCCAGTGATGAGTTTCCCGGTCTCTTTTGAAATGCAATATTCATGGAATGCTCAGAGCAAAATGATATTCGGGCCCCTTCGAGTCCACATCCCGCCTTTGTGTTATCTTGTGCACCTCGTAGGTATGGAATACTGGCAGTCTATGAAAAAGATCAACCGCTCTCCGTGTAAATTCACTAACGAAGGCTTACTCGAGACACAGTGAGGTTGACGGCAACTGCCGCGCATGTCCCGATCGCGATCTGAACGATCAGAAAACCCGGATCAAAAGCGCCAGTCGCAAAGAAGGCCCATAGCTTGAGGATGAGAGTGGATAGACAAACAGACAACAAGATGGTGAGCATCTTATTCTGGATGTGAATCGCAAAGGGAACGGTGATGACCGCACTTGTAAGAAACAGGAAGGTAATGCCGGGCAGGTACACCATTAATATTCTCCTTTCATTACTACTTCCGGGTTATCGGATTCCGGCTATCGGTATGGAGATGATCGTAGATAAGAATGAGATCGTCCCACCGAGCACAGTGGCAACAAACACCGTGACGACCACCGCCAGGATGCTGTTCCAATCCACCCTTGTGATCAGAAATCGAGTTGCGCGGGCGGCAAGGATCGCGAGCAACAGAATCACAATGCCCTGACAGGCCAGCGAAATCCCCATCGCGGTGACTCCCTGCCGCTCACTGGCGCCATTGAGTGCAATCATTTGCAGGAAGACAGAGGCAATCGCAAGAAGGATGAGCAAGACGACGGTCAAAACAGCAGAAATTACGACAGGCGTTTTGGTGGACATAGCCTCTCCAGATATTCTAAAAGATATTTCATTATATAGTTATTCACGAGTGTTTAACAAATTTCCAAGAAACGCATACACTAAAAACACCATCCCGATCTGGATGGCCAACCAGATACCGACAGCGAGAAAATAATGTAGTTCAGAGATATCGACCAGCCGAATCATGTGAGTGCCGACATGCAAAACGACCGGCGCCCAGATCGTGTTATTCCCCCGCTCGAATAGATATGCCATGGGGAACGCAGAGGCGAGCGCGACTAGCGTTCCGAGAAACCCTACAAAGAAAGGGTTTCCTATGAACAGCAGTAAATGCACAGCCGCGAAGATGACCATCGAAATCAAGCCTGCCCGCCGGAAAGAGAGACCCGCCTCCTTTCGCAAGCCGCCAAACACAAAGCCGCGGAAAAGAGTTTCCTCCCCGATACCGTTGAACACGACAATGGCGAGGAGCACCCACAACCAATCGGACCTCAGGCTGATTTGCGCGCCAGTGCTGAGCGAAAAAATGGGAAAGAAAGCTACCATGATGGCAGCGATTATCGCTGCGACCAGGATAGCACGCGGATTCGGACGGCCAAAGCCCAATGCACGCAGCCCCCGGGTTACATCCTGCTTAAAGAATACTCTTTGCAAGACGAGAGCGACGATAAGCATAAAGGCTGTAACGATCAATGCAGCCCAGGTTTGATCCAGGCTTTCTGCAAGGCGCGTGACACCGAAATTTAAAATGCTGAACAGCATCGCACAGCCGATCAAAATGAACATGACTGCACGGCGTGAGGAATTTCCTGCTTTTGGCGCGTCCAACTCGATGGGTTGGTTTGAAACTGTCATCGCATCCTCTCCTCTACTGTCGATAGTTGCGCAGTACCCAAGCTGTGACTCATCCCTTTTGAGCCTTCGACGCGTATAACCTGTAGCGGAGAAACCGTTCACCCCCGATCTCGACTTCTCCATCGGGCTCAAAGCCGAGGCGCAGAATCCCTTTGACGCGTGTCCGCGTCGGCGGGAACAGGATCGTGACCGATTCCAATCCCATTTCCCCGAACGCCCGGCTGATGATCTCCTCATAAATGATCTTCCCATAGCCCCAGTAATCCGGGTGCAGGACCAACCCGAGGTCCGCATCACCTTCTTCCGGCTGCAAGCCGCCCCAGCCAGCGAATTTCCCATCAATCACAAACGCCCAGGGGCCGTAGCCATGCTCTTCCCACATCTTTTCCTTGCCCACGATCCACTTTCTGCAATCTTCCTCATCGAATTTCTCCGAGGTAAGGGGCATCTGCCGCCGCACCAGCGGATTCGTATTGAGGGCGATGTATTCAGAGCAGTCAATTTCAGACAGGCGTTTAAATTCGAGTTTCATAAATATCTTTACGATTTCACGGGGTGTTGTCCTCGACGAGCATACGACCATGGAGTGGCTGGACAGGACGATTGTTCCCACCTTCAAAAATAGAACCAAGCGCTTCGAGCTGTTCTGCAGATAACTCGACCGGGGTTGTTATCAGCAGCCAATTGACCTCTTCTGTGCAAGGCGGTGTCGTCAGGGAACCGCTGTAACGGAATGTCGTTTTCTGCGCGGGGAGTAAATCCATGGCATCGACTGTCACACCAGCGTCCCGTGCTTCCGTTTCTTCCGCAGGAAGGTTACGAATGAATGGCTCATAGGCGGCATTTTCATTCCCCTCTTGGAGCAGAATCCCAACCACAGCCAGGCTTCCCTCTGCACTCTGATGAACAAGGTGCAATTCCGCCGGGAAGAATTCGCCGTTCAGCGTATGTTCGCTGGGCGCGTGGTAATGGAATTGGCGCACATCGTAGCGCGTATTATCCAGCTCGATATAGCTCCCGGCATCATAATTGACTTGAACCGTATGACCGTTATTCAGGATGTTTAATTTGCTGGGCTGATAATGAAATGAAATATTCGGTAAATCCTGTTCTGCAGGGTCAGCAATGTCAATGGGCGATTGATTCTGCCCAGTTGCGCATACTGCATAGGAAGGATCGAGTTCTCCCCAATGCGCCGGGCCTTCTTCGCCTTCGTAGGTCCAGTGAGGCAGAACGGAACTGGTGTCGCATGCACTCAAAAGTAACGTAATGAAGAAAAGCCCGGACCAAACGAGGCGGCTGGCTCTCATTGCTTTAATCCTTTTACCTCTAAACATTGCCCTACACCTATCTATGCTTGCCTCTCGGTTAACAGAGTATGCTCTATCCGCGATGGAGTAATTTCCGTACTTAAATTGTCAATAAGAGGCTAGAAGTAATTATACTTTCATTAACCTCCCCCTTTGTCCAGTTGACCAAAAGTCAAACAAGTCGTATAAGTCTGACAGGTCCGACTTGTCGGACCCTTTAGACCGATGAGACCAGGAGACGATTTATGTGGTATGGCGGCTGGTGGCAATATGTCCGCTCCGGCGATGAAAAACCAAAGGTAACACGAGAACTCTTATTACGCGTGCTTTCCTATGCACGCGGGTACTGGTGGCATATCGGGGGCATGCTTGTGACGATTTTACTGACAACAGGCTTATCCCTGCTCACGCCCCTTATTTTCCGCAACATGATCGACGTGGTGATCCCTGCTAAGGATACGAACCGGCTGATTCTGCTTGGTGTGGCGCTGCTGCTCATTCCGGCCGTCACAGGTGTGATCAACGTCTTTCAACGGCGGCTAAACGCGACGGTGGGTGAAGGAGTGATTTACGATCTGCGCTCAGCTCTCTTTGCCCGCCTGCAGCGCATGTCATTGCGCTTCTTTACCAACACCAAAGTTGGTGAGCTGATGTCGCGGCTCAACAATGATGTGGTCGGCGCGCAGAATGCGATCAGCAATACGATCGTCAATATCGTGACCAACCTGATCGAGGCGATTGCGCTGATCATCGTGATGATGACGCTCGAATGGCGTCTGACACTGGTCAGTGTGCTGATTCTGCCGCTGTTCATCATTGCCGCGCGGAAACTTGGCGTGGTCCTGCGCGATATTGCCCGGCAGGCGATGGAAATGAATGCCCAGATGAACGCCCACATGAACGAGACTCTCAATATCGGCGGCGCGCTGCTGGTCAAGTTGTTCGGTCGTTCAAATGAGGAGGAGAAACGTTTCCGGGAACGTGCCTCCAATGTGCGTGATATCGGTATCCGGCGCGCCGTGGTCGGCTCGACGTTCTTTGTGATCTTCGGGCTGGTCAGCGCGATCGGTACGGCGCTGGTCTACGGCCTGGGCGGCTACTTCGTTATCACCGATGTCTTCACCGTCGGTACCATCGTTGCTTTCGGCTCCTATCTGGGCTCACTCTATGGCGCGCTGCAGGGACTGGCCGGCGCGCCCGTGGAGTTCTCCACATCGATGGTCAGCTTTGAGCGCGTCTTCGAGGTCATCGACCTGCCACAAGATATCGTCGAGAAGGAAAATGCGCTTGTCCTACACGATGTAAAGGGCGAGCTCGAGTTCGAGGATGTCACCTTCAACTATCGTGTGGATGAATCCAAGCTGCTCAAGGAAGTTAAGCGCTACGGGCGTCATGAAGATGTGGCTGCGGTCCTATCGTTATCAAAACCGGGAGCAGATAGCGGATCAAAAACGAAAGACGGTCCACAGTCCGCGGTCAAGAGCCCGGGAGCGAATGGCTCTGACTCCGCCGAAACGGAGGCAACCTCACAGGCGCGCGACGTCGCTTTGGAGGACGTCTCCTTCACCGCACGCCCCGGGCAGCTGGTTGCCCTGGTCGGCCCATCTGGCGCCGGCAAGACGACCATGACCTATCTCATCCCGCGCCTGTACGACCCCACCGAAGGCGTGATCCGCATTGACGGGCATGATCTGCGCGACGTGACGCTCGACTCATTGTCGTCCGTGATCGGCATGGTGACGCAGGAGACATATCTCTTCCACGACACCATCCGCACGAACCTGACCTATGCCAAGATGGAAGCGACGGAGGCGGAGATTGAGTCCGCGGCGCGGGCAGCGAACATCCACAACTTCATCATAGACCTGCCCGAGGGCTATGACACGATCGTCGGCGAACGTGGCTACCGTCTCAGTGGCGGCGAGAAACAGCGCATCGCTCTGGCACGCGTGATCCTCAAAGACCCGAAGATCCTCGTCCTCGACGAAGCCACCAGCCACCTCGACAGCGAATCCGAAGCCCTGATCCAGGATGCACTCAAGCGCGTCATGGCCGGACGGACAAGCATAGTGATCGCGCATCGCTTATCTACAATCCTTGCAGCAGATCAGATCTTAGTGATGGATCGAGGCAAGATTGTTGAGCGAGGCACTCACGATGAGTTGATAGCACTGAATGGA
>DATHTL010000145.1:0-3698 GCA_035463255.1 Anaerolineales bacterium
GTTTCTCGAGCACGTAAACGTTACGCAGATCACGCACAATTGCTCCTGCAGGTCATGGGCGAGGGCTTTGTTATCCAGCCCATATCCCTGGGTGTATTCGACAAGCCTCCGTAGGGTGGCGGGATCTCGCGGGAGTCGTCCAGCTCCAGGATGGACTGGCGTGTCTCGCTGGTGATCTCGCCGCCTAACGCTTCTACCAGGAGCTGCCCGATGGCATGGAGATCTCCGGCAGTGAGCTTTCGTTTATTCACGACTTGAGCCACATCTCTCTCCTTGCGCGAGGAAATTATAGCATTTGTACGGCGAGCAGCATCGCCGCTTTACTCCATGCAAAACCGCAATCAGGCAACTGAAAGCATGAAGGCGATTCCTGCAAAGGCAGGCGGGGTGAGAGGAATGAGTCCCCAGGGCGTCTTCCGTAGCCAAATATGACAGGTTCGCTCCCTATCGCTCAGGGTTCATTTTTCTCTGTGGAAACCCCTGCATCCTCCCCTGGAGTTAAGATCATACGGGCAATGTTAGGACTAAAATATCGCCTTCCATTATGGAGCGCGCGTATGGCTTCCAAAAGCTCATTGCCAATTGCCTCCTTGAGAACATAACCGCTTGCGCCAGCCTGCAGAGAGTCCTCAATATAGGCCTGAGTAGCGTGAATGGAAAGGGCGAGAACGCGAGTCTGTGGACAGGACTCTCGGATTTGCCTGGTTACTTCTATTCCATTCATGAGAGGCATAGAAATATCTATGACTGCTACATGCGGTTGGTGTAAGCGAGCTTTGGTCACGGCTTCAATCCCATCCGCTGCGGTTGCCACAACTTCAATGTCTGAAGTTGTTTCCAGCAAATGGCGTATGCCCTTTCGAATATATGCATGATCATCTACCAGAAGGACCGTGATCATCGATGCTCCAATACCTTACCTCACAATTTTCCTTGACGGTGCGAAACCGTCTCATCGAGAAAGTATAAAATAATTGCTCAGGAGTCTAAAGTAGGGGAATCTTCCAGGCTCTGGTAGAGAATAGCTCCGGTGGTTCGTCTATTGTAAGTTGCCAGGTAACTCACCTCTCTTAAAACGTTCACGCTCGCCATCCTGGCGGTGAGCATTTTTATGTTGATCACGATGGGAAATCAGTGCGGGTTTCCACTCCCGAGCCCCCCAGGCTCTTTCGAAGTTTCGCAATCGCACGATTTTGAATCACCTTAATATGGGTTACCGTTTTGCCAAGGATCATTGCGGTCTCTTTGAGGCTGAAGTCTTCTATAAAGCGCAAAACAATTACGTGCCGCTGATCCTCTGTCAGATCATTCTGAATGATCTTCGAGACCAGATCAAGCATGACCCGGTCTTCCAGCCCGGGTGACGAAGAATGTACATCGTCTCGAAATGAAGCAGCCACCTCAAGAGGAGCAGCGCGGCGCGAAGAACGTCCCTTGTCAATAATCATGTGATACGTCGATTGATAGAGATAGGAACGCAGATTCGTGATTGGCCCCCTGTTTGATGACAGTTGTTCCAAAAGCTTGGCAAATACGTCCCCGACAATGTGGTCAGCCATGATGGGGTCATGGCCCAGCCGATAAGCATATTTGTACAGAGCAGACGCGTAAAGATCAAAGATCTTTGCGAGTGCTTCCTTGTCCTTCGCTCTTGCCGCATTCAAAAGTTCTATGTCAGATGTCATAGACGAAAAGAACCCTGAGCATATTAGCGGCTGCCTTCCGGGCCCCGCCTTCTTAGGTTCTCAATCATGGAGCGAAGCGTTAATCGTGCATTTCTTTGGTCACAGCGTGAACTGAGAATTGCAGTAGACTTCTGTGGAGTCTTTGTTTGTCTAGTTGTAGCCACTCCTGCCGAACAATCCAGAGCTGTATCAAGATGGCTCTTTAGCATGACGCCATTATACTTTCCAAATGGAGATTGTTCTGCCTCAGAACGAATTGGAAGATATCGCGAAGCCAGCTGCTCCATGAAAAACCTTAATTTGATGATTTCTTGTATGCGTGGTTCATGACACAGGTCCTCCTGAAGGAGGTGCATGCATTCTCCACTTTCCACTGCCAGTCTATCTGACGCATGATCTTCTGCGGGGCGCCTGCTGAATCAAGAACCCGCCGCACGCGGCGGGTTCGTCATTCGAGCGACGAGATCTGTCGATCTTGCGAATCCTCTCACACAGCTCCTCTATGCTTCCACCCCGGATCAGTGCACCACTTCCAGGACGATCTTGCCATGGGTATGTCTTGCTTCGAGCAATCTGTGTGCAGTCTGGATCTCCTGAAGAGGCAGGACGGTGGACACATGAGGCTTGAGCTGTCCGGCATCGATCATCTTTGCCACTTCTGTCAGAGTGGGCCCGATCGGGGGCGCGGTATCCACCATCCCGGCACGCACGCCGTGAATGGCGGCCTGTTCGGGAGACGGATATTGTACGGTCGAGACCAGGATCCCGCCGGGCTTCAGCACCTTCCAGGAGCGCTCCTGGGTATCGTTATTTGAGCCCACCAGATCCAGGACAACATCCACATCCTTCACCACCTCTTCAAAGGCGACCTTGCTGTAATCGATGACCTCATCCACACCCAGCTCCCGGAGGAAGTCGAGGTTGAGGGATGCCGTTCCGATCACGCGTGCTCCGCGCAACCTGGCTAATTGCACGGCTATATGTCCAACGCCCCCGGCCGCGGCCTGGATCAGAACGGTTTGCCCTTCCTTCAGGTTGGCCAGCTCGTACAATGCCCGCCAGGCGATCAGAACGACATGCGGGACGGCTGCCGCATGGACATAATCGAGCGTCTCGGGCTTCCTGGCCACCTCGAACGCTGCGGCTAAAGCATATTCGGCGTTGGCGCCATCTTTATAGATGCCGGTCCGGCCGTACACGGGATCGCCGGGCGAGAAATCCGTGACCCCGGGTCCCACTTCCTCGATGACCCCCGCCACATCCGCTCCGATCACCAGAGGGAAGGTATAGTGAAAATACTGATTCACAACCCCGCGGTGCACCCAGCAATCAAACGGGTTTGCTGTTGTGGCATGAACACGAATAAGAACTTCTCCCTCTCCGGGGCTCGGGCGTGCGCCCTCCTCGTAGCAGAGAACGTCGGCTTCGCCATAACCGTGAATACGGACAGCTTTCATAGTGTTATCGTCTCCTTTCTAAAATGTGGCACGATCCATGGTTTTATAAAGCAACACGCCCCGGGTCATAAAGATACTCCCTGCCGCCGAAGGTCTTTGCCCGCGCAAGGTCTCCTTCTGGAATGACGAGGACCACTTACGAATCATTACTCGCACACTTTCGATCCAACTATCCGGGCGCTGGAGCCGTTCCTCACCCGGTGGCCATCGCACATCGTTTTACAGAAATGCCTGCATGCGGCCGGTTTAGCGCAAAGCCGGCTCCGTCGTAAATATTTCCCCGCGGTCCATTCGTGATCCATGAGGAGGCTATCTCAAAGGGTCGAATACCAGTCCTGAGCCGTATGTCGTCTTTTGAAAAGCTCACCCGTGTTTCGAATAGCGGTAGGCGTTTCCCCCATCGGAAGAAATTTGAATAAGGGCTTATAATTCCTTTGCTCGCAAACGAATATACGCACTCCGTCTCGCTCCTCTATCCATCCAAAACCGCTCATCCACTTCCCCTCGCCGTTCGACGCTTCCCACTGAAATACAACTTCATCTTCGTTGCGAACCC
>DATHTL010000146.1:0-18779 GCA_035463255.1 Anaerolineales bacterium
GCGCCCATCCATCTTGTCGCGCCGGTAGCTTCCTTTTGAAAACACCAGGATGTATTCATGCGTATCCCGCAGCGTCGGGTTGGTTGCCGATTGCCACGAGCCCCAGGCGGTGGAGGTGCTGGCCGAGGCGCCCTTCTCCCAAATGATCTCCCCGCGCATCAGAAAACCCAGGTCGATCATATCCTTCATGATCGAGGCATGCAGCGGGATATACGGCTTGCGCCCCACGTTCGCCACGTTGATGCACGCCCGCCCGCCGGGCACCAGCACGCGATAGGTCTCCTTCCACACCCGCATCAGAAAGGCCAGATACTCTTCCAGCGTCAGATCGTTATCATATTCCTTGCCCACGTTATAGGGTGGGGAGGTCACCATCAGGTGCACTGAACAATCGGGTAACTCCTTCATCTCCTCAGAGGAGCAGTTGAAGATCGTATCCACCTCGGTGATCGGGTTCTCCATATAAGCTTCTGACTCGGCTTGGCCGCGGTTGGCATACAGGCGCGTGTTATAGAACGCGGAGGAATCGTGTCCCTCGCGGCCGGGAGAGCCGAACGGTGAAGTGACGGTGGTTTTACGCCTGGGCATGTTTGGAAATGGATATCTGCTGGAACTGGTCTCCCCAACTATAACACAGGTAAATTAAGAAGAGACGTAACGCATCTTATCGATTGCATTACGCCTCTATTAAATTTTTGTCTTCAGGATGAACAGTTACGCTTCGTAATCTACAGCCTCTTCTTCAACAGCCATCACTGGCTCTTCGGCTGGTTTCTTATCGAGAAACTGCAACGTGAGCGCCACCACTTTCGTGTAAAACTTGGTTTCTCCTTTGTCTTCATACCGCTCGGTCTTGAGTCGTCCTTCGATATAGACCAGGCTGCCTTTTTTGAGGTATTCTTGGCAAACCTCGCCAAGGCGGCCCCAGGCTTCCACGTTGACCCACTCGGTGTATTCCTTGCTTTCGCCATTGGTTGTCCAGCGCTGTGAAACTGCAAGGCTGAAATGAGTGACTTTCTTGCCGGTCGGTGTGAACTTGCCTTCCGGATCCTTGCCCAAACGGCCGATCAGTTGGACACGATTTAATGCGGGCATGTCAATTCCTCCATAGCTATGATGTGTGTTGCAATATGGTTACAGTTTATCCGTAAAGAACCATAAGTCAATGAGTATGGCTATCACTTTTGTCAGAAATAATTAAGCTTGTCATTTTTGTTAGCAATGCTTCCGACTCCGTTATTGCGAGCCCAAGGGGTGAAGCAATGACGAGGTTTAATAAAAAAGTGGAGCCGGGGATGCGGCTCCACTCTTTGTTCCATATTCAGTTGTTCAAGGAATTCTATCTGCCCGGCTCAGGAGGCGTTGGCTTGTGGCTCTGCCTGATCTTCCTCTTCCTCCGCCGGGTCGGCGTGCTCCACAAAGGCGTTCTCCGACCTGGTGTCCAGGAACTGGACGGTCTGCGCAACCACCTTGGTAAAGAAGCGGGGTTCGCCCGCCTGGTCCTCATAACGGTTCGTCTTTAAACGACCCTCGATGTAAACGAGGCTGCCCTTCGTGAGGTACTCGTGGCACACCTCCGCCAGGCGGCCCCAGGCCTCGATATTGACCCACTCGGTATGCTCCCGGGCTTCGCCTTCCTCGCCTTTCCAGCGCTGGGTGATGCCCAGGCTGAAGTCGGTCACCCGCCTGCCTCGGGGCGTGTATTTGCTCTCCGGGTCTCTGCCCAGGTAGCCAATGAGCTGAACGCGGTTCAATGCTGGCATGTTTCCCTCCTTGAGGCGTGTGCAGGGCTTTTAGATGCAAATGTACGTGTCATGATTTGTCTCCTGGTTATCTAAAAGGACGGTATTTAGTTGTCTCGAATAGAGTTATACTATTCGCTTGCGGCTGCGGGTGCTTCTTCCCGTGCGGCTTCAGCTTCCACTTCGGTTTCCGTTTCACCTCCAGTCTTCTTGAGGACGGGCAGACCGGTCTTCATCTCCACGACCTTGTAGCCTTCGGGCACCGAGTCGAGCGTGCCTTCTTTTACTTCTTTCGAGAAGTAGAACAGGGTCCGCTCTTTGCCGGTCGAAGTTGTCGACTTCTTGGTGTGCAGATAATAGGTCACACCCTTCGAATTGGTAAACGCGTAAGCCATTTTGTCTCCTTTTTCTAAGTTGGTCCTGTAAGTGTAGCACGGATTTTCTAGTCAGGCAATCGGGAGTTGCGTGTATGTTAACCGTCGTATCTTTCGCTGATCTACGCTTAAACCGCCGTTCCCTCGTCGGGACGGTGGGTCTGGTGCCCACCATGGGCTATCTACACGAAGGGCATTTGTCCCTGGTCCGCCGCGCCCGGGAGGAATGCGATCACGTCGCCGTCTCGATCTTCGTCAACCCGACCCAGTTCGGGCCCCGGGAAGATCTTTCCCGCTATCCGCGCGACCTGGACCGGGACCTCAGCCTGCTCGAGCCGCTCGGCGTCGACCTGGTGTGGATGCCCACAGCCGAGAGCATGTATCCAGACGGCTACCAGACCTGGGTGGAGCTGGAAGCGATCACCCACCCCCTGGAGGGCGCCATGCGGCCGGGTCACTTCCGCGGCGTCACGACCGTGGTCGCCAAGCTGTTCAACGCCATCCAGCCCCACAGGGCCTATTTCGGTCAGAAGGATGCCCAGCAGGCCGCCGTCATCCGCCAGATGACCCGCGACCTGAACTTCCCCATCGAGGTCGTGATCTGCCCCATCGTGCGCGAGCCCGATGGGCTAGCCATGTCGAGCCGCAACGTTTATCTCGATCCCCAGCAGCGCAGAGCCGCGACGGTGTTGTATCGTTCCCTGAGTGCCGCCAGAGCAGCCTATGAAAACGGTGAGCGCGAAGCCGAAAAATTACGCCAGGTCATGAAGGATGTGCTGGCCGCCGAGCCGCTGGCAGAGGTGCAGTACATCTCCTGCGCCGATTACAACACCCTGGAGGAGCTGGAAACAGTCACCGGGAAAGCGCTGCTCTCCATGGCGGTCTTTGTGGGCAAGACCCGGCTGATTGATAATTTTGTTTTGGGATAACACCGTAGGGAAGGGCAACTGCCCTTCCCTACGGTGTTATGAACGTTATGGTCCCCATTTCATCTGCTGTCCGGAGGATGCAAGCCAGATTGGACCTTTCTGCCCCTCTGTGTAATACAGCTCGAGAACGCCATACTCCACATTCCAATCCCGCCCCGGAAGGCTGGATACGATCACAAAGCTGGCATCCGGCGCCCACAAGGCTTCGTTCATCATCACGAAGTTGTCGTTTCTGAGCACAGTGCGGTTTGTCACGCCATCATCCGCAGAACGGACCAACTGAAGCACAGGGGCATCGAAGTATCCTGAGTCGTTTCTGTACGTGCCATAAAAGAAATACAATTGACCATCCGGGGCCACATACAGTTCCTTCGGCAGGTATAGTGTTCCGTTATCTGGTTTAAGCGACCGCGTGATCTCGCCATTGGTGGCATTCACCCTCCAGAGCTCACCTGCCTTGTAGGATGAGTCATGGACGCTGGCCACACCGTAGAAACTGGAGCCATCTGGAGCCCAGACCGGGCCGCCGTGGAAACTGCAGCAGTAGATGTAATCCGTCACTTCGGTATGCCGCACCAGGGCATTGGTCGCAGGATCATACACGGCATGCGACGGCGCGACCTCCCAGTGACCCAGTGCAAGCAGTAGTTTCGCTCCATCGGGGGAATAGCTGACGGGCGCATAGGTCTCCACTGGAAGCACATGACCGTCGCCGATATCATTCATCTGATCTTCGATCGCAAGGTTCAAAACACCGGTTGCAAGGTCATACAAAACCAACCCACCTCGCGCAAAAGCCAGCGTTTTCCCGTCTGGTGAAAAGACCGGGCTGTAAAAGCCAGGGATATCCGGTCCGCTGCCGCCATCGACCAGCACCCGCCGGTTCGAGCCATCCCCATTGATCAGCAGCAATTGATTGCTCGACACATAAACAATGCTTCCATCTGCCGGGGAGATATCATAGTCTGTCACAGAGAAAAGCTCAAACGTTAACTGAACTTTTGTCTTGCCATCCCGCTCCAAGCGGTAGATCTGGCTGATGGCCTGTTCATCGTTGCCCAAAAAATATAAGCGCTGCGGCAGCAAACTAGCGGCTGACGAAGGAGCACCTGTAGACGAATCGACCGTCTCAGGGGCGAGAGCCTGCAGCGTCATGGCAACGGTGGTCGCAACGTCGTCTACGGAGGAAGACTGAGGCACGCCAGTTCCGATCGGCGAGGTGCAAGCCGCCAAGATGACCACAAGGAACAAAAAGACCACAAACCGTCGTGAGTGCCTGTTCATATCCATCTCCTGGTAAAGCAGCCTGAACACGGGCAAGCAGAATGGATATCCCTACCCATGTTTCCACTTGCTTATGGAGACTAAACGGCCTGGCCTGTTATTTTGTTCCCAGCGTTACAGGATTAGAGGATAAGTGAATTACACCCCCATAAGCCGGTCTGGCCGTTCCATAGGAACGGCCAGACCAGGTGCTAACAGCTAAGGACCCCATTTCATTTGTTGTGCAAAGGGCGCCAGGCCTACACGCGGCGCGCCGTCAAAGTAGACAATTTCTGCCTGTCCGCCCTGATACACCTCTTGCGCCGGGGCCATGGCCACCACCACGAAACTCGCATCGGGTGCCCACAAGGCTTCATTTAGCAACTGGAAATCTTCGCTGCTGAGCACCGTCCGCCCTGTCTCGCCATCTGCCGACGCACGGACGGGCTGCAGCGGCGCGCGGTTGAACATCCCTTCGGGGCTTGAGACTGTTCCGAAAAAGAAGTACAACTGATCATCCGAGGCGAGATAGGCTTCTTTGGCGGCGTTAAAGTTTCCGCCGCCGGCATCTCCTGTGATCAACGTAGTGACTTCCCCGGTCGCGGCATCCACCCTCCACAGGCCGGGGCTAAACATGCCGGCATTGGCACTGGCAGAATAAAAGCTAGAGCTATCGGCTGCCCATTCTACATCTTCGCAGCAGATCAGCGCGCCTTCGCCGCCGGTCAGCCGCACCAGCGCATTTGTGACCGGGTAATAGATCGCCGAGGAGGCGCCCTCATAGTAACCCAATGTGATGAGCAGCTTTGTTCCATCGGGGGAGTAACGCTCGGGTGAATACAGCTCGCGCGGCACAAAGAGACCTCCACCCGTATCGTCGATCAGGTTCTCGATCACAAGCTGGCTCTCGCCGGAAGAAAAAGAATAGAACTGCAAGCCCTTATAGCCATACGCCACCGTTTGTCCATCAAGGGAAAACACGGGGCTGCTGACCGTACTGATAAAGGGATTGTTCTCGTCGACAACTCCGCCATCTACCAAGACACGCCGTTCTGAGCCATCGGCGTTGGCATACAAAAGTTGGTTGTTCGCTACATACACAATCGCTCCATCCGCCAGAGAGACATCGTAATCGCCCACATTGCTTGTCTCAGAGGTGAGCTGTTGTTGCGTTGTGCCATCGGTGTTGAGGCGGAAGACCTGGTTGATCCCATCGTTATCAGGAGCCAAAAAACACAAACTATGGGGGAGCACGCCTGTTGTTTCATCCGACTCATCGGGCGCAGGCGAAGTGGTCACAGCAGCCGTCGGGTTATCTCCCCCCGGCACCGCGGCTGTCAAGGTCATGGCGACGGCGGTCCCTACAGCATTCGGATCAGGAGATGCGGGTGGAGCGACCGTGTTCTGCACGGGCGTGCTTCCAGGTAGACTGACAGGCGGAATCTGTACATCGCAGGCAAGAGCGGCAATTGCAAGAATTAGAAAAGCAAGAAGGGGTCGAAACTGTTTGCTCATGGGTACCTCATAAGGATTACAACAAGCAGAGACACAGAGAATAAGTTCTCAGTGTCTCTGCCAGTTTCAGAGCGCCGCACGCATACTGACTTACATACCATTGGAAGAGTTTACTTACGAAACAGGCGACAAGCTATAGACCATTTTGGTGATGGGATTTTTCGATTACACCTGCTCGAAGCGCTCCACCGGGACAACGAACAGAGTCGCGCGCTTCTCGCCGGAAGGTAGCGGCGTCAACCTTTTGCGGATCAGATCCAGCGCTAGCTCGACGCGCTCATCCCTCACCCCAAGCAGGAGGGTGACGACACCACTGCGGAGGAATCCCCCTGTAGAAGCGATGCGGGTCACACGATATTTTTCCGACGTCAGAGCCTGAAGGATTTCATCCGCGTCACGTTCCTTGATGATAAGAATGACCATTTTCATGATGCACGCTCCTGACGATCAAATTTCTTCGAAGTGTTCCACAGGTAACGCAAAGACGGTCGCGCCGCCCACCGTAACGGGAACAGGCGTGGGCATGGGAAGGGGCGAACCTTCCAGCGGCAACGTGAGATACTCGATGCGCTGCCGGCACGACTCTTCCAACGCCTTGAGCGCCTCCTCCTCCCGGCCCCTTTGTAACCCCACCAGCAGCGTCGTGTTCCGACGTCCTAAAAATCCTCCGGCGCTGGCCAAATGGACAACAGGCAGGCGCAGCTGCTCGATAGCGCGCGTGGCTGAGTCCTGGTCCTGCTCCTGCACGACTGCGAACAATAACAAATGAATAGATGTCTTCATGGGCGCCTCGTTACAACTTCATCTTATCAGAAGTCCTGATTGAATTCAACCCACAGTCAATCTTTGTATATGCTCACAACCATTAAAACAATCTGTAAAAGATCGCATATAAAATACTGGCAATTGCACAGGTCACGAGCATCACTGGCAATCCGCGCCGGAGCCACAACTTCGAGGTGATGGGAGTGCGAGTTCGTTCGGAAATTGTGGCAACAATAATATTGGCGGTTGAGCCAATGATCGTTCCGTTGCCGCCAAACCCTGCCCCAAATGCAAGCGCCCACCATAACGGCGTGATATCCAGACCGACTTCACCGAGCCCTTTGATCACGGGAATTAGCGCAATGGTGATTGGCACGTTATCCACCACGGCAGAAAGAGCAGCGACCACCCAGATGAGCAACACCCCGAAAAATACTGGCCGGACGCTCGATGCACCGTGAAACAAACCGACAACAGATTCCAATACACCAGCGGATTCCAGGCCTCCAACCATCACAAAGAGAGCGGCAAAAAAAATTAGTACGCTCCACTCGACTCGTTTTAATACCTCATTAATATCAGGCCGAACCCACATCAGGGCTGCGGCTGCCGCACCCAGCGCCACAAACGATGGAGCGATATGTAACACATGATGAACAAAGAAGAGAAGGATGGCTGCCAGAAGCACAATGAGTATGCGACGCGCGGTTGCAGGATGATTAAGTGTTTGTGCCGGGTCTAGTTTCATCACAGCTTCGGCGCTGCTTGGCTGGACAGATAGTTCCTGTTTGAATAGATATCGTAATAACACTAAAGCGCCTGCCCATGTCACCAGAACAATAGGCAGAGAATAAATAAGAAAATCAGTGAAGGATAAACCGGCTGCCGAACCGATCAACACATTGGGCGGATCACCCACCAGAGTTGCGACACCACCTGTATTCGATAGCAACGCTTCTGTCACCAGGAACGGAATCGGGCTTACGCCCAGGATCTCACTGATCAGAATGGTCACGGGTGCGATCAACACAACCGTGGTCACATTGTCGAGAAACATAGACAGAACGGTCGTGATGCTGCCGAGTAATATAAAGAGCCGTATGGGTTTCCCCTTGGAAGCTCGTGCCGCCAGTACGGCGAGGTATTCGAAGAAGCCCGTCGGCTCGAGCATGGCAACCAGGATCATCATGCCAAGCAGCAGCCCCAGGGTATTGAAATCAATTGCCTCGAGTGCGGCTTCTTCCGAGTAAAAATGCAGGAGTTTTCCCATCCCCACCATCAGAACCCCGCCTGCAATGGCGACGATCAAGCGATGCATCTTTTCGGAAAAAATCAATATCAGACTTATTAAAAAGATCAGGCTGGATACAACGGCGGCGAGGATCATGCCTTCTCGACCTTTGCCCAGGTGGAGAGTATCGCCGTCCCAATGTCCACGCGCGAAGCGACGCCCACGAGCTGTTCATCCTTCGAAACAACCGGCATGTCATGCAGTTGATGCTGCAGCATCAACGCGTAGACGCGCAACAAACCGGTATCCTCGGGAACGCTGATCGCCGGACTCATCAATGTTGAGATGGACCGATCAAGCACCACTGCAGAAGGACGTGTAGTCTCCACCGCGCCGAAGTCGTGGACGAAATCCACATCGGCGATAAAATTGACAAAGTCTGGCAGTTCGAGGGAAAGCAAATCACGCATGCCGACCAGTCCAACGATCTTTTTGTTAGCATCTACAACGGGCAAAAGACCAACGTGATGTTTGACAAACACCGAAGCGGCTTCTCGTATGCTCGATGTCTCAGGGATCGAGACCACATTACGCTTCATGTACTTGCTGATTTCCATTTGACCTCCTTACAGATGAAGATTCCTGCATGCAAATGGTCTGTTATGCATCACCTGGCCATTTTCATGGATGACTATATTATAGCTGTAGGGTCACGCGGCGTTGTCAGCACTATCTGGTGTTTGCCTCCTTAGAACAAAAAAACCGGCCAATCCCGCCACAAGGGAGCTCAGCAGAATACTAATCTTGGTCGCCTGTACTAATTCAGCGTCGCTAAATGCCAGTAGCGTAATGAAGATGGACATGGTAAACCCGATGCCGCCCAAAAAGCCAGCCCCGATGATATGTTTCCAGGTCATTTCACCGGGCAGTTGCGATAAACGTGCTTTCACGGCCAGGAAAGCCGCCAGGAAAATACCGAGAGGTTTCCCAATGACTAGGCCTGCGAACACGCCCAGGCTGCTGGGTGTTAGAAGGCTTTCGAACCAACGTCCACTCAAGGGGATGCCGGTATTGGCCAGCGCAAAAACCGGCATGATGCCAAACGCGACAGGTTTATGCAGAACGTGCTGCAGCCTGTAAGAGGGAGACGTCTCACTGCCATCGCCAAAGGGAAGGGCAAAGGCCAACAGCACCCCAGCCACCGTCGCATGCACGCCAGATTGGAGCATAAAGTACCACATCACAACACCGGGGATTAGATAAAATGGCAACGCACGCACACCGAGTCGATTGAGGAGCAACAACCCCCCATACACTGCCAAAGCAAGCATGAGATATACGAATGAAAAATCGCCCACATAAAATATAGCAATAATGAGGATGGCTCCCAGGTCGTCTATAATGGCCAGAGCTGTCAGAAAGACTTTTAGCGAGGCTGGAATTCTGCGCCCCACGAGTGCAAGAACACCCAGTGCAAATGCAATATCCGTTGCCATGGGTATGCCAATCCCATCCATTGTCCCCGTGCCTCGATTGACCAGGAAGTAAAGAAAAGCAGGTATGGCCATACCTCCAATAGCCGCTACAATCGGCAGGGATGCACTCTTCAGGTCAGACAACTCGCCAATGTAGATTTCCCGCTCGATTTCAAGACCAATCAAAAGGAAAAAAATTGCCATCAAACCATCATTGATCCAGTGCTCCAGGGTCTGGTTCAAAGCGATGCCACTCGTTTCAAAGCCGAGCTTGATGTGCCAGAAATCGATGTACCTCTCTCCGAGTGGAGAATTGGCAATCGCGATGGCTGTGATGGTGCAGAGAATCAAAACAATCCCCGAGGACTTCTCGCTCTCAAAAAATTCTGTAAAGAGCTCGGTCAATTTGGTATTGACCGGTCCAATGACCGGCTTCCAGTTCTCATTCATTTCAAATTCTCCTTTACCAGATAACACCTGTAGTTTCCCCCCTGCATCAATATCGACCCACACTAATTTTATACCATTAAAAATGAGTGAATACAGCACGTAGCGAGGAACGAGCAATCCATATCAGATCAATGATTGCCATCCTCAATGGACGTACACACTCAAAGGCGATCCGAGTAAATATTCCACTAACTGTGCAGTCCCACTCGTACCCGTTCCCGGTATTCAGGGATCTCGATCATGGGCGGGCGGTCGCGTTCGGCGATCTCCTCGATATCCAGGCTGAAGCCATCCCGCTCGTAGCGGATCATCTTCATGGTCCGGTTCACATTCTCCAAAAAGCTCTGTCCATAACGGGACTCCAGCTTGCGGATTACCGCCTGAATGATGGCAAAAGACATCTTGCTCAAGGCTTCCAATGGCTGATTATGATGAATGCGTTCCTGCAGGTCCACCTGGGCAACCGCGTTCAGGCCGAATTTTTCGAGCACGTCGATCAACATACCAATCTCCACGCCATAGCCTGAAAAAAAACCAACCCGCTCAAGCGCATCCCGGCGTCCGCCATATTCACCTGAGAGCGGTTGAATGACCCCGGAGAGTTCCGGATAGAAGAGGTTCAGCAGCGGGCGTGCCGTTAATTCGGTAACCCTGCCTCCACCGCCTGCCTGGATCTTATCGCCCACTTTCAGCGGGCGCCGGTAAAAGCCCTTTACAAATTGAATATCCGGCCGCAGGAGCAGCGGTCCGATCAGGCCGTAGGCAAAGCGCGGATGGATATTGACGATATCGGTATCCAGCCAGATGAGAATATCACCCTGCGTGCAATACAAACTCTTCCAGAGCGCTTCCCCCTTGCCGCGCCGCGAGCCATAACTTGGCAATACAGATTGATGGATGTAAACGGGGACGCCCAGCTCTTGCGCGATTTCGCGTGTGCGATCCTCAGAATTGGAATCGATCAAAACAATTTCATCCAGCAGCGGCACAGTGGTGACCAACGATTGTTTGATCGTCTTGATCACATTCCCCACTGTCTCCTCTTCGTTAAGCGCGGGTAAGGCGAGGCTGATGGTCAGTCCGCGCTCACGCTTCAGGCTGAGCAAGTAATTTAAATCCTGAAACTCGTCGGCATGGAAGGTATTTTCCGCAAACCATTTATCCACAAGCACCGAGATGGCCGTCTGACCGGCTTCTTCACTCTCGGGATTGGCCAGGAAAGGTCGCTTCGTTTTAACGACAATCACACCGCAAGGGCTCTCTTGCATGATCCGCTCGGCAACCGGACCGATCGACGTGACTTCCTCCGCAGGGCGGGCGCTTGCCCCCATCACGATCAGGTCAAACTGTCGGGACGACTCAAATATGACTTCCGCGGGGTTGTCGGTTACGATTTCCTGTTCCCTGACCTCAGGGAGGTTTTTCAGGACGCGTTCGATACCACGAAATGCCGCATCCTGCTGTTGAGCCGGGGTCACAACATGGAGAGAGGTGAGGTTCATCGAGCGAAACCGCTTCATCGAAAGAACAGTCCGAAGCGCCAGTTCAGAATACGGTCCACCGCGGATCGGGACCAAAGCAGTGTTGATGTTCTCCGATATCCTGGAGTTAACGATGGCAATATCACAGGGGGGGTGTGTCAGCGCTTCGGTAGATGTTGTTCCAAGGCCTTCGAACTGGCCAGGGTATTCCAAAATCAAGAGGTCGGGGTTTTCCTTTTCTGTCACGCGTACGATCTCATCCCAGGGCTTGTATGTCGCATGCACCTCCATCCCACGATACCTATGTTTCGCATCGGACAGCTTTCTCAATAACTGGCGAACCTCGCGGACATGCGTAGCGCCGCTGCTGAGGGATTCTCCTTCCGGCACACACACAAGACCAAGCAGAATGATATCGCCCTCACCAGCGATGGCGCGTGCGGCGCTAAGCGCAGATGTCTGATCGCAGCCATGCACAATGGGAACCAGCACTTTTTTGAAGAGTTTTGTTTTCATGGGTGTGGCCATGGTACATCCTTTCTCTCATTCCCTAAGGAGTGGAGCAATATCCTGCGCATAAATACGCTCCCATGTGAATCCCCTTCGCACTTCCATGCGCATTCGAAATACCCGGTTGGAGGAAAGATCATCTGCGATGATTTTTGCCAGCGGACCGGGATTCGCATCGGGTGAAAAATAAACGGCATGCGCGGTGCCCAGGCTCTGCAATGGAGGAATATCTGAGCAAAAGATCGGTAGACCAGCAAGCCCTGCTTCCAGAATCGGAATCCCAAAGCCCTCCTCTTGCGAGGGGAGAAATAATGCATCGGCTAGATGATAGAAATCAAAAATGACCTCATCGGGGATGTATTCTGTAGTCAACTCGGCAAGAAAACAAACGCTGTTTTCCAACTCAAGTTCTTCACGTAATGCAGTAAGCTTTTCAAAATATTCCACGTTGGCAGGGTTATGGGGTCCTAGCGGTCCGGTGACAATGAGCTTTGTATCGGGAAAATATTGTCTCAGACTTGCACAAACGCGCAACGCCAATTCGATATTTTTCCTGGGCGTGATCCGCACAGGCAGGAGGAGCAAAGGAGAGGCAGCGAGTAGAGCCAGTTGATGCACATATGCACGGGTTTGCTTCTCCAGTTTATGGAACCTGCTGATATCCAGACCATTAGGAACAACGGTAATCTCATCCTGGCTGATCTGAAACAATTCAGCGAGCTCCTGCTGACGCATTTCGGAGATCGTGACCTGCTTTACGCCCGGCCAGGCTTGCTTGAGCAAATCCCATGGGTAACCGTCATACAGCTCATGACGATAACGGGGTGTCGTCCATGCCAGATCATGGTGCCAGAGAATCGTGCGCATGTGATTCGCACCGGCGAGATTTCGGATGGAGGCGGTCAGGGCCAGATTTTTGTTTAGGGAACAAACGTTATGAGCAATAAGAACATCTATGTCATTCAGGACTTCTTTCAGGTGAGCTGTGAGTTCTTCGACGAGTATTCCGAATTTTGGTGGGATCCGTCCCTGGTCAAGTTCGGCCTTGATCTCCAACACCTCCGGGTGGCGCGAATCTGCCAGTGGCAGATGATAAAAAGGGATGCGAGGATCCGTCTGTTCTCCGCGCCCGGCAACAATGCAGATCTCATGACCGGCATCTGCCATCAGGCGAGCATGCTGCCCCAGGATGCTTTCCACTCCCCCAACCACCGGGGGCGCTGAGTAATGCAAAAGAGCAATTTTTGTCACCGTGATTTTTCCCGGGCGGCCTGGATGGCGAGATCGATGAACACCGCTGAAGACCAGCCAAACATGGAGGCAGCGGTTGGAGGATTTTCACCGGTGACGGGATCATAATACTCGTAAATATCGTCGCGGGAACTGATCAAATCCAGCGTGCGCCGGCGCAGTTCACGTGCCAGCTCTTCATAGCCCGAGCGCTGCAGGCCCTCGATAAGCAAGTAATTCACATTCACCCACGTGGGACCGCGCCACATTTTGCCCGGCGTGTACTTCGGGTCATCCATGGCAACCGTCGGAATGGGATAACGCGTCCAGAACTGGCGCTCGTCTGTGAGATGGGCAACCAGGCGATCGGAAATCTCTTTTGGCAGCTGGCCGGTAATCAATGGAAACAGGTTGAAGGGCGTCCGCACGTTCAGGCGGGATCCGTTCCGGCGCGCCCAGAAGAATCCGTTCTCTCCATCCCAGCCATGTTCCACCAGACGCCGCGCCATGGCTTCGGCGCGTCCGCGCCATAGATCCACATCCTCGTGCTTTCCGATCACACCGGCGATCTTGGCGAGCGACTCCTGCTGAAGGTAGAGATAGGTGTTCAAGTCAGGTGACTCGACTGGCATCCCCTCATCCCATAAAGGACTGTCATCCAATCCTGAAGAATAGGGATGCTGGTACTCACACAGACCATTGCCATCCAGATCGTTATTATCAAACCACCAGTTATTCCAGCGAACGACAGGCTCATAGATTTCATCCAGAAACTCACGATCACCATCATGCTCGTAGAGTTTGTACGAAGCCCAGGCGATAAGAGGCGGCTTCGTAACATCTGCTTCAATGGGATGGTCGATATGAGTCACCGCTCCTTCGTCATGGATCGCATCGGGGATCATGCCGTCCTCGCGCTGGTGATCCAGAACGATGCGGATCTGGTCGTGCGCCAGCTGTTTTTCCACATGACGATATGCCAGCGCGTGGAAAAAAGCATCCCATTGCCAGACGCCCACATAATGGATCATGGAGGGTGTCATGGCTTCGCGGGTAGTGTAGAAACGCGTCGAGATCAATCCAGCGCGCATGATCCACCAGGCGTAATAATATTGCGCCTTGTATTCCTGCTCCACTGGCGGCGCGGCGGCAAACCAGTTGTGCCAGCGTTGGGCAGCATCGTCCATTACGTTCGCAGCATCCGGGATGTAGCGGTTGAAGCCCAGGCGCGGCGTGATGTTCAACAGCAACGACTTGCCTCCCTCGGAGGCATCCAGATGCAAATGGACGGACTGGTTCTCTGTGCCGAGCGGAGCAGTAGCATGCGAAACGATCCGTGCGTTGGTCGTATACGCCACGTTACGGCGGATATCGCCCGTCAGGCGCAGCACACCGCCGCGGCGGTCGGTCTGAATCCGATCCAGGTTGGCATTGAACTTAATGGTGAACTGCGCGGGCGGCAGAGTCATTAAGACTGTTTCTATGTCCACAAAGGCCAGGCTAAAGGTGCCAATACGCGTTTCGCAATCGATGCAATGGGGATACGTTGTTACCTTGATGACAAGAGGTATGCCATCTTGATCTGTGAACACCCACTGATCGATGAGCGGCGGACGGTTACGATAGGCCGCGAGTTGGCCCTCCTTCTTGAACCAGCGTTCCGCCAGCCGGAACGTAAAGTGATGATCAGACTGAAAGATCAAGAGGCGTGAGCCGCGCTCACTGAAGGGGATCTCGCGCAAATTGACGCGATCTTTCAATAGATTCAAATATTCTGAACTGACATTCATATTCATCAACTACACCTCAACCATAAAGTTTGATAAGGCTCCAAAGCCAACTTACCATTAAATGCATTCTCCGTAATTTGATCGGTCATCAAATTAACAGATTGTGTGAAAGCAAAACGGGCAATTTCATTTAGTCTCACGCGCTGCTGCAGATTTGAAATGTTATGCAGGCACACTACGCATTCATCACCGTCCGGTGAGAGCCGCAGCAATGCAAAGACCGCGTCACCGGCATTCAACACCTGTTGTTGACCGTGAGGGTGGAATGCCGCGGAAGCGCTGCGCGCTCTCAGTAACTGTGAATAACGATGAAAGACCTTTTGACGCAACGAATCTGTATCGTTTAACTCAGTTTCAAATCCGGGGAGATCGAACTTTTGCCGGTTAATCGTGCGGTTCCGTCCGGTGACGTTCACGCCTTCGCGCCAGCTGCGTGACCCGAACAGGCTGTGGAAGTAGATGCCCGGCACACCGACCAGCGCCAGCATGATCGCCTGAGCAGTCATAAAGCGGTCAACCTGAGCATCAATGGATTCATCTGCACGCGGGTCTGAGAGCGCGTCAAAGTAATTGATGTTGAGCTCGTAAGGTACCTGCACACCACTTACATCATTTTTATAGGACACGAGACCACCATGCTCAACCGCCCGCGCCACCATTGTATCGATCTCAACATCAGAAAGTATGCTACGGGCCGGGTTGATACCAATCCCGTCATGAGATGCCAGGAAGTTGAAAAATGTAGTCTGGTTGGATGGCAGTTTCAACCCTGCAGCCCATTCTGAGAGAACACGGGCACTCCCTGTCTGGAAGGTGTGCAGCACCAGCGGCGGCAGGGCAAAGTTGTAAACCATTTGCGCTTCATTCGTGCCATCACCAAAATAGGAAATGTTATCGCTATGCGGGACATTGGTTTCCGTAACAAGCAGCACATGAGGCGCGACAATATCGAGTACCGACCGGAAGAGCTGGATGATCCGATGAGTCTGCGGCAAATGGATACAGGAAGTGCCGATCTCCTTCCACAGGTAAGCGATGGCATCCAGACGAATGAGCTGAGCACCCTGAGAAACATAGAACAGCAGAGTATCTATGATTTCCAGCAGCACATCCGGGTTTTGGAAGTTGAGATCCACCTGGTCGGCGCTGAAGGTGGTCCACACCTGCCTGGGGCCGGAGGCAGTCTCGAACTCGGTCAGAAGCGGCAGCGCCCGCGGACGCACAACCTGAGAGAGATCGCGGCTGCCCTCCACTACGACAAAGTAATCTCGATAGTTTGGCTCATCCCTCAGAAATGCCTGGAACCATTCATGTTGGACAGAGGCATGATTGATCACCGCGTCGAACATCAGACGGAAGCTGCGTCCCAGATTTGAGATATCCTCCCAATCCCCCAACGCCGGATCGACCTTCCGGTAGTTGGACACGGAGAAGCCATCATCTGAGGTCCAGGGATAGAACGGCAGGATATGAATGCCGCTCACGATGCCATCCAGGTATTGCGTGCAGAACCTGCTCAGGGTTTGCAGCGGCTTCTCACCAGATTGCTGCACCTGGTCGCCATATGTGATCAGGATGGAGTCACGTTCAGTCAGCTCGCCCGCGGCTACAGGAATGCGCCCACCATAACTGCCTATGATCTGCCGCAGGCGCTCCGCCAGCTGTGGCGCCCGTTCTACTCCATACAGAAAGGTGAAATAAGAAAGGAAATCGGTCATTTTGACTTCCTGCGAATCAAATGATCGAGCCGTGAAGATGAGCGTTCAGGGAAAATCCCCTGCTGGGCAGAGCGCAACTCCTCCACCGTAAAGAAAGCTTTCGGATGGACTTCCTGAATCAGGTCCACGACACGAGAAAGCTCTTTCCTCATCACAACCGTATAGATGAGCATCACCGGGCCGCTTGCCCCGTGCCCATCCACATAGGTGGCCCCGTAGCCTTCGGTTCGCAGGCGTTCGACAAGCAGGGTCCCGTCCTGGGGAAGGATCACGCGTATCACCAGAGTGCCAATGGCGAGTTTCTCTTCGACGAGCATACCGGCGTAATTTCCCACTGCAAACCCGGCTGCATACGCCAGATAGGCTACGATGTTTTGCGCGCCGCCCACCACCTCCGATACCACCGTGATCCAGATCAGCACTTCCACAAAACCCAGCAGCGGCGCCAGGTATTTTCTGCCTCTCGAGAGGAAGATGATACGCAGCGTACCCAGAGATACATCGATAAAACGCGCCAGAAAAACGATCAGGGGCAGAGCCACCCAACTGTACCAATCAAATGTCTGCATATTTTAAATTATAAACTGCGGCTATTGCCCATACCGGGAAGAATCCACTCGTCTGCATAGAAACCGCGCAGGATGCGATAGTAATACAACGCTTCCTTGTTTTGCAGGATATAGTCCCATTCTTCCTTGAGCCGCCGGCGTTCCGACAAGAAATCCTGGTCTGAGATTTCCGTATCAGCGTATTGAGTTATAAAGTCAGACGAGCCCGCGCCGCTCGAAAATTTTTGCTTGGGGCGATTGACGATCTCTTCCGGCAAGTCATCGGCGAAGGCCTTGCGTAGCAGCGCTTTGGGAGGCTGCTCGTGGTGCAATTTCCAGTCGGCAGGAATGCCCATCGCCAGCGCAATCGATTGAACATCGAGAAACGGGACCCGGGCTTCCAATCCAAACGCCATGGACATCCGGTCGGCACGCTGCAGGTTCGTGTTGTGCAGTGCATTCGTAATATGGAGCATTTCGTTTTGCAGCTCTTCCGATTCTTCGAAGCGCGCCAGGTAATCGTACCCGGCGTAGATTTCGTCGGCACCTTCCCCGGTAAGCATCACCTTCACGTGTTCAGAGGCCAATTTCGCCAGAAAATAGTTGGGAATGGCACTGCGCACCAGCGCGGGATCGAACGACTCCAAGTAATACAAAACGTCTGGCAGCGCATGTAGCATCTCTTGCGCGGTGTACACATACTCATGGTGGATCGTATCGAGGTATCGTGACATCCGCTGCGCGGCTGCCAGGTCGGCGCTGCCGTCCACGCCTACGGCGAAGGAATGTAACTGTTCCGTCTCTTCGCGCGCCAGCGCAGTGACAATGCTGCTATCCAGTCCGCCGCTCAAGCTCACACCGACAGGCACATCCGCCAGCAAACGTTTATGGACCGCTTTGCGCAGCGTGGATTTTATAGCCGGCAGAGCATCTATTGGTGTGCCCTGAAACGGATCGATCGTCTCCTCCAGTTGATAGTACTTATGCCAGCCAAGCCGGGAGTGATACCAGTATCCCGCCGGAAATTCCTTAATGCTTTCCACCTGCCCGACAAGAGCCTTGATCTCAGAGGCAAAGAAAAAATGCTTTCCATCCGTGTCAGTGCCATAGTAGAGCGGCTTGATCCCAATGGGATCGCGCGCCAGCAACATTTCCCCTCTATGCTGAATCGCAAACGCGAACATGCCATCGAGGAACACCACAAACTTCGGCCCGAATTTACGGTACAGATGCAGGAGAACTTCTGTATCTGAGTGGGTTTTCATGCGCAAAGTAGGAAGATACCTGCGTTTCAGTTCCCGGTAGTTATAAATCTCACCATTGAACACAATTGATGTCTCTCTAAAATCCATCGGTTGGTGTCCCCCTTCCACATCCAGAATCGCAAGACGTGTATGTCCAAACGTTCCGTTAGAAACATCGACAACGCCTTGTCCATCGGGTCCGCGATGTGCAATCCGACTGACCATTTTTTGGACAGTTTGATTGGCTGGTTGTTGAAACACCCCAGCAATTCCACACATGATATTTCTCCTTTCCTAATTCACTGATAGATTACCCTCCGACAAAAACAATCTATCAATCGATCGTCCCATCCTGGACGAAGCGTGTTAATTCGCTCACGCTCCATTGTTCCAATCCCAATTTTTCCACTGTGCGGCCGCGCCGCCAGTAATCGGTGCGGTGGATGATGCTGGCGATCTGGATCATGCTTTCCATGCCACGCACCGAGACACCATAGCGCCTCCCCAACGAGGC
>DATHTL010000147.1:0-22198 GCA_035463255.1 Anaerolineales bacterium
GAGAGGTAGAAGATGTCTGAGGCGGCGAGGTTCAATCCCTTCGCGCCGGTGGGCGGGACGATGTGCGCCGCGTCACCAGCACGGAAGAGCCTGCCGAAGCGCATCGGTTCGGCGATGAAACTACGAAGCGGGGCAATGCTCATTTCAAGGCGTGGTCCGGTGGTGACGGTCTCAGCAACATGCGGGGGTAGGCGGCGGCGAAGTTCATCCCAGAAAGCGTCATCCGTCCAATTTTCGACCCGGTCGTCGAGGTCGCATTGCACATAATAGCGACTGCGGGAATGGGAGCGCATACTGCACAGGGCAAAGCCGCGCTCGTGATTCACATAAACGAGTTCCTCGCGCACAGGCGGCACATCGGAGAGGACACCCAGCCAGCCAAAGGGATAGGTCCGCTCGAACACACGGATTGTATCCGCTGCGACGCTCTGCCGCGCGACGCCGTGATAACCGTCACAGCCTGCTACAAAATCACAGACAAGTTCTTTTTGCTTGCCGTTCTGTTCATAGAGGATCCGTGGGGTGTCTGTATCGTAATCCGCCACGCGGACAGCTGGTGCTTCGTAGTGGACGACGCCGTCTGCTTCATCAATATGCGCTTTCATCAAATCATACGTAATTTCAGTCTGTCCATAGACCATCACCACTTTGCCGTTGGTGTGTTTGGGGAAATCGATCCGCTCCAGTCGCCCATCGAAGGCGATGTTGATCCCTTCATGGATCAGTCCTTCGCGGTCCATGCGCTCGCCGGCCTGCGCTTCTCGCAGCAGATCGGCCATGCCCTGCTCGATCACGCCCGCCCGGATGCGGCCGGCTACGTACTCCCGGCTGCGACTCTCCACGATGACCGTATCGATCCCCTGCAAGTGGAGCAGGCGTGCCAGCAGTAACCCTGACGGTCCTGAGCCGATGATGCCAACCTGAGTTCTCATGATTTGTTCTTATGTGGAGTCAACGTCTGGAGACGTTGACTCCACTATTCCATTATATACAGTTCGATTTCAGTTTCAAATCCTGGTTCCAAAATAGTCAGACAAGGCGCTTGTCCCGCACTGTTGCCTGTGCGATACTACACACAGGTGAAGCAGAGAGGATCGCCGCCAAGGAGAACCGAAAACTTGTGTTTTCAAAGTCCTGGAATCTGTGGTATGTATTTTTCCGTCGGCATTGCTTTGTTCGCTTGGATAGACTCGGGATGGTGAATATCGAAGGAGGAACCACCTATGAAACAGGAACTTGTCGGGGATTGGATGACGCGAGAGGTGATTACGATCACGCCGGATACATCGCTGAAAGAGGCGCACGATATCATGAATGAGAAAGGCATTCGCAGGCTACCCGTGGTGGCTCACGGTAAGATCCTTGGCATCGTTACCCTGGGGGATATTCGCGGCGCCGAGCCTTCGAGGGCCTCTTCACTGAGCATCTGGGAAGTGCACCACTTGCTCGCTAAGCTTAAGGTAAGCGAGATCATGACGCGCAACCCGGCGACCATTCAGCAGAACATCAGTATTGGCGAGGCCGCCAGGATCATGCTCGAGAAGAAATTCAGCGGCCTGCCGGTTGTGGATGATGAGAATCATCTTGTTGGCATCATCACCGAGTCGGATATCTTCCGTCTGGTTGTGAACGAGTGGCACAGGGATTAATTGATTTTTTGACGGTCTAACGGAAAACGATCAGTGCGACGCCTGCAACGGTCAATATTAATCCAAGCAAATAACGCCATGTGAACGGCTCGTGTAATAAGAGAATACCGAACATGCTGGCAATAAGGATTGCCAGCACGCGAATGGTCGGAGAGCCGATCGAGACACTGATACGGGCAAAGGTGAGATAGAGTAGAAGGGTGACAACACTGAAGGCAATCCCAACCGCAAGCGAGTACAGCAGACCTTGCTGGGTAATGAGAAGCGGCTGTTTTGTGACTTTCAAATAACCAACCCATGTCAGTCCAACAGTGAATGTTGTCGCGCCGTAGACAAGCATTCCCATGCTCGATGAGATCTTATTCGAAGCTAGTTTAACGAAGAAGTCGGCGCTCGCGAGAAAGATGGAGCACAGCAGGGCATAGGGGATCCAGCGCATGGTTAACACCGCCTTATTGTGCCGTAATATTATGTTCCGTCAACGCAATACCGTCACGCATCTCCTTGAGATCGACAGTAAGCGACAACTTTCGCGTCTCAAAAAGATGCCCAAAAGTTTCCTTCAAAACCTTCATGACGCGCTGGGTGGCATCCTTCTGTACTTCGATCGGACGGCCTTCACGGATCAATAGACCGACATGCACAAAGGCGTAATCGGCATCGCCATCGGCGATGCGGTATTGCGTGTGTTTTATGGCGCGGCTCTTGATGCCTTTTAGATTGATGGCACCTGTAGCGGCCACTTCTTCATGCAGACGTGCTAGTAGCGGCTGGACATCAACTTCAATGTTGTCGGAATATTCAAGGGTTAAGTGTGGCATACGGTTTCCTTTTTATTCCACGGGCGGTGTGCCGTGCTTATGGAACGACTCGATGGTCTTCAATCCCCATGCCTGTCCCTTCTTGCGTTCTGCCTCGCTCCACACAATTGGCTTCCAATCCGGTGCAAGGATGAGGCGCGCACCTGCGTTGGCAATTTCAAAACGATTGCCACCAGGTTCATACACGTACAAGAAGAACGTCTGCTGGATGGCGTGCTTATGCGGACCCGTTTCGATGAAAACGCCGTGTTCCAGACAAATATCCGCTGCGCGTAAAATCGCTTCTCGGTTGTCTACGGCATAGGTGAAGTGGTGCAGACGTCCTTTTGCGCCGTAAGCATCCTCCGCGATCGCGACGTCGTACGATTTGTTTGTAAACGTCACCCACGCTCCCTTCTCGGAGCCGTCGTCGTAAATGACTTGTTCCGTCAAGCGACCGCCAAGACACTCTTCCAGGAAGCTCCGAGTGGCGCTCACATCCGCCGCGAGAAGGTTGATATGATCCAATCTCCGTAGGCCCACACCACGGTCAGAGAATCGGGATGCCTGATTCTTCAATGCAGGTTTTAACTCCGCTGGAGCTTGATACCATTCCGTCTCATAATAGATTTCCATATTGTGTCCATCAGGGGTTGTAAAGCAGTACGCTGGACCATGCCCGGCATTGTCCTCCTGCCAGCCTTTCCCCAAGCCTGATTTCTCAATGGCTTCCACACGGCGCTGCAACGCCTGCGGACTCATCGTACGGAAAGCAAAATGGCCCAGCCCTGGTTTTTCTGAGGCGGTCAACTGCAATGAGTGATGCTCGTAGTCGTCCCAGCCGCGCAGGAAGATCGAGTCCCCTTGGCGTCCGCTCTCGTACATTCCCATCACCTCGACAAAAAAACGTCTGGTCTCCTCAAGCCTTGGGGTTAGCAATTCAAGATGACCGAGGTGGGCAATATCGTGAATGGGCTCATTTTGATGGGTCATTTTTGATTCCTTTCCACATACTCGCGCAGACCATGCAGATCATAAGATATTTGCCCCACAAGCAATTTCTTGCGCAAGGCATTTTCCTTGACCAATCTTTGTTCGGAGGCTTTGAGGACTTCATCCACACGTTCGCGTTTGACGCAAACACCGCCATCCGCATCCAACACAACGATATCGCCCACGGCTATCGCTGTTCCACCAACCGTGACCTTTGTATTGAGTTCGCCGATCTTTGTCTTCGTTGCACCTCTCACGCGGATGAAATGGCTCCAGATGGGCAGACCCAACTCAACCAATTCATTCACATCCCGAACCGAGGCATCCACCAAGATCCCTGCCGCTCCCCTGACCTTGACCTGAGTCGCCAACAATTCGCCGATCAGCGCGACTGGAGTGGGTTCAGGCATGCTTAACACCAACACCTCCCCAGGCTGAATCTGTTCGATGACCGCATGCACCATCAAGTTGTCATCCTGTCCGCATAATGCAGTGCGGGCAGGCCCCGCCACACGGCTGTTCGGTATGATTTGAATGAGCGGAATATCGATCAACCCTTCACGCCCCGAGGCTTCATACACCGTTGCCACGCCGAGTTCACTTAAACGAGTGATGTCATTAGCGTTCATAAGCTTGTCACCACCCATGGCAATGTCCGAAAGTGCGCTTCTGCAAACTTGATGTCCGCATTGCCAGAGATTCTGCGCGCATGGTTGGCGCGGCGTGTCGCGAGCTCGCTGTAATACTTATGCAAATAACTCTGCGCTTTCATCGCATCCATGGCTTTGGTTTTCATCTCCATCACAGGGGTGATGTCAACAAACACGTTGGGTTTGAAGTCGCAGAGTTCAGGCTGGTGGGGTTCAAAGAAATAAAGTTCAGGCGGTATGATTCGACTGAATGCACTGGCAACACCAGCACCTGTGGATAAGAGCCGCGCCTTTTGAACCATCTGTGAAGCAACAGGATGATCAGGGTTGAACGGGTCAACGGGATTATGTGTGAGTACGATATTCGGCTGGAAATCCTGGAAGATGCCAATCAACTGGTCAATCGCCGCATCCGTCATGTTCAACGGATAATCCCCCAGATCGAGACAATGAAACTCCGCGCCGACCGCCTCCGCTGCCGCCTCTGCCTCTTCGTGACGAATCCGCTTCACATTCTCGACCGTTTGATTTGGCTCCTTCCACAACTCGCCTGATTCTCCCCTCTCGCCATAGGACAGCGCAATCACACTTGCCTGTCCTCCCTGTGATGTCGTCAATGCAATTGTGCCTGCAGCACGCCAGACGAAATCCGCCGAATGTGCTCCCACAACGAGTAGTCTTCTTGGATTCATACGTTTCGCCCCATCAGCTCTTTCAATTTCTGCATTGCGGCCTGGCTCGTGAAGGTTGAAACTCCGATCGAATTTAACATCTCGACGACTGCCTCCATCTCTTGCACCCTGCGCCCGGCATGTTTTATACTGCCACTGACTAAGCGGTCTATCATTGCCTCCTCAGGGATGATTTTTAACATTTGGGTGCGAGCATATTCGCTCATATCGAGCGCCTCTGCCGCTTCCAAACATTCTATGACAACAGCTGCGACTCCCTTATACATAATGCTTCTCACCAATTTATGGGTTGCCGCATTCCCCGCTTCATGATCTAAAAAGGTGACCGGCATTCCCAGAGGGGACATCTTTTTCGCAAAAATCTCTGCCCCACTTCCTGATGCATAGACTTGTGTTCGCAACCCTTTGGGCGGTACGGGATCCATCAGGGCAGCGTCAACGAACAGTGCGCCAGCTCTCTCGATGATGGCAGCAACGTCCTTCTTGTTTTGAGGTGCTGCTGTATTCAAATCCGCATAGAGCTGATCCGGCTGGAGCACGGGCGCTACTTCTGTCGCAACATCCATTGCAACCGATGCCCAGTTGACGCTCAGGACAATCTCTGCTCCAGATGCAGCGGCAGGATTGCTGGAGGCAAAATCCAATCCATCAGGAATCATACGGGGCTCGGGATCCCAGCCCCGCACCTGAACCCCTGCGGCGATCAAATCGCGGGCCAGCGCGCCTCCGGCTTCACCAATTCCTAAGATTGCAATAACCATGATATCAGCTCTCTACATAGTGTCACACCGGCACTTGCGCCCGGTGCAAGTGTTGCGAGAGTGGCGCATAAAACGCCACGACCGAAGCAACACCTGCATGATTTGCTATGAATTGCCAAGCAATTCAAAAATCACACCAGGTGCAAGGGTCTCCATCTAAACGGATGATGCTTGTTGACAGGCCATTCCTGTTTAGGAGGAGATTGCTTCGCTGTCGCTCGCAATGACACTGCCAGAATTATCCCCAAACTTCTTCGGCCGTTTCGGCGACCAGTCGCAGCTTCGCGGCTTGTTGTTCGGAAGTTAGCAAGTTTCCCTCCTCCGTGGAAGCGAAGCCACACTGCGTGCTCAACGCAAGCCGTTCCATTGGCACATACTTGCGCGCCTCTTCGATGCGCTGCTTCAATTCATCCTTGTTTTCCAGTTTTGGCTTTTTGGATGTTACCAATCCTAATACAACTGTTCGGTCTTCCGGTACATTTTTCAACGGATCGAAACCGCCGGAGCGCTCGTCATCGTATTCCAGCAAGAAGTTATTGAACTTCGTGCGGCTGAACACGGCGGAAATCGGATCATACCCGCCGCTGGCATAATACTTGCTTTGATTGTTGCCACGGCAGAGATGAATGCCGAACGTGATCCCCGGGTGGTTGCCAATGACCGCATTATCGAGCTCGATACAGCGATCCAGCAGACGGTCGGGGTCGTTGCCGCGTTGGCGGTAGCCCTCGCGGATAGCGGGGTCGATCAATGCCGCGTATTGCGGCGCATCGATCTGAATGTATGTGCAACCCAGGCGAATCAATTCTTCGACTTCCGTCTTCAGGATGTCTACCAGGTCGGCAAGATAGGCATCGATGGTCGCATACGCGCCTTTGGATTTTTCCGCATCATAATATGCCGCCGCTTGCTGCGCGCTGATCAGCGTTACCTTGGCCGGATGATCGGTGCGCGCTCGTACATATGTAAATTCTTCTTCGCACAGCGGGCGTACACGCCTCAGCTTCGAAACCACGACGGGACGCTTGATCACCACCTCATTTCCTTCATCATCGTGGAAGGGGATCGCCCAACCGCCGAACTTGTCGTAGCCTTCCACAGCATCGATCAAATGACCGTAGAAGGCATACCGCCGCATTTCACCGTCGGTGATCACATCCAGTCCGGATTCGATCTGGAGGGCAATCGCCTCATTCACAGCCCGGTCCTCGACCTTCTTGAAATCGGCATGGGTCAATTCGCCCGACTCGCGTTTTTTGCGCGCTTCTTTGAGATATTGCGGTCTCAAAAGACTACCAACGACATCACTTCGGTATGCTAACATTTTGTTTCTCCTTTCGGAATACTTTTATTACAAAGTCCAAATCACCCCCGCGCTCTCGTCCGCCGGCGAACACGTCGCCAGACAGAGTCTATGGTGGGGATCAGGCCGCGCGGCATCCACAGAAACAGAGCAATGACGAGAATCCCGTAGGCCACCTGCCGCAGCTGGCCGAAATCGATCAGGACCTCGTCGACGATCGTGAAGGTGACCGCCCCGACGATCGGGCCGAACAGAGTGCCGATCCCGCCAAAGGCCAGCATCACTAACACAACGACGTCGACCTGGCCGAACCCAAAGGTGGTTGGGCTGACCCGTCCTTCGGTGAAGGCGTAGGTGGAGCCAGCCAGACCGAGCATCGCCGCCCCGATCAGCGCCCCGTATACCCGGTAACGGGCAACGTCGACGCCTGCCAGCTCCGCGGCAATCTCGTCGTCGCGCAGGGCGCGAAACGCCCACCCAATGTGAGAGCGCCGCAGCAGCCCATGGACGAGAAGAAAGAGGACCATGAGGGCCAGCATCAGGTAGTAGGGCGGGACCAGCTCCCGAAGGAAGGTGCCAGTGCCGGAAGCGATCAAGCGACCCGTGTCCCCACCGGTCAGATTGCTGAGCCCGAGCAGCATGGCATCGAACGACATTGAGAAGATGAGGGTGACGATCCCGGTGAAGATGACCCCGAGAGAACGCCGCACCGCGACGTAGCTGAGCAGCCCACCGATCAACGTAGCGGCGAGGGTCGCCACAAGGATGCTCACCACGATAGGCAACCCCAGGTTGTCGGCGAGGATGGTTGCACCGAAGCCGCCGATGCCAGCCAGGGCACCAACGCACAGGAACAGCTGTCCGGTGCTGCCGAAGATCACATTGAAGCCAATCGCATAACAGACAAAGGCCAGCCCGAGGACGGCGACACCCATGAGCACACGTGAGTCGCCCAGCCAGAGGGGGACCAGAGCAAGTATTGCTCCCACAGCGGCGATAGGCAAAAGCAGCGCGGGGAGAGATCGAGAGGTGTGTGCTTCCGTCCCTCCGATCAGGAAGGTGCCGGCTCTTCTGGTGGATGAATGGCTCATTCCTTTACTCCCAGTATTCCGGCGGGGCGGATGAGGAGGGTCACCGCGGCTGCCACGAGCAGGATGATCAGAGAGATATAGGAACCGATGAGGTCTGCGGCGATTACGCTGATCACCCCCAGGATGATGCCCGCCAGCAATGCCCCGCCGACGTTGCCAAGACCACCGACCACCGTGACGATGAGGGCGAACACTGTGATCGAGAGCCCGGACTTCGTGTCCACGGGAGCGACCATCGAGCGGGTGACCGCCACCAGTGCAGCCAGGACACCGCTCAGGACGAGGATCAGGCGAAGCATCTTCTTTGGATCGATGCCGATCAGCCGGGCGCCCTCCTCGTTTTCGATCACCGAACGCACCGCCCGCCCCAGGGAGGTGTATCGGAAGAAGATGAAGAGCCCCGCAAAAGTGACGAGCGTAATCGCCGAGGCGACCAGGCTTCCGCGCCGCATTAGCACACCCAGAATTTCAACAGCTCCACCCCCGATGCGCAGGGTGAGGGCCTGCAGGGGATAGCGCCAGTTGAGAAAGCCATCGACGATGAAAGACACACCCAGCGTGAGCAGCAGGCTGAGCAGGACACGCGCCTCCCCGCGCAGGCGGTACACCGGACGAAGGATCGTTAGATCGAGGAGCAGACCGAACAGTCCGCCCGCGAGAAGGCCGAGCCCGACCGCAGGCAAGACAGGGACACCGGCCTGCATGGCGAGCGCCACGATCATGGCAGAGGTCACGGCCATCTGCCCGTAACCCAGGTTAAGCACACCACCCAGCCCGTAGATCAGAGTGAGCCCGGTCGCGAGCAGTCCGAACTGGAGCCCAAGTACGATCCCGTCAAGTATATTCGCGATCATGTCACACCCAGATAAGCGCTGCGCACAGCCGGGTTTGCCGCCAGTTGTTCCGTCGTCCCTTCGAGTCGAATGAACCCATTTTCGAGGACGTACCCGCGATCACTGAAAGCCATTGCCAGAGGGACCTGCTGTTCCGTGACCAGCACCGTCAGCCCTCGCTTCCGCAACACAGCCAGGGCCTCATAGACCGCCTTCGCTAGCAAGGGGGCAAGCCCGGTGCTTGGCTCGTCGAGCACGAGGAGTCGCGGCTTGGACATCAACGCCCGCCCCACGGCGAGCATCTGTTGCTCACCACCGCTCATCGTCCCGGCGCGTTGCCGGCGCCGCTCAGCCAGGCGGGGAAATAGATCCAGGACGATGGACATGGTTTCGGGATCGGGTCTGTTTGGATAGGCCCCAAGGAGCAGGTGCTCCTCCACCGTCATGCGAGGAAACAAATGACGCGCGGCGGATACGAATCTCATCCCGAGCCGGGCAATTCGCTCCGCCGGGATCCCGGTGATGTCATCGCCCTCGAAGAGAACCTTGCCTGAGGAAGGCGAGAGCAGCCCACACAGCGCCTGGAACAGGGTCGTCTTCCCGGCGCCGTTAGAACCGATGATCATGACCGCCTCACCCTGGTCGACACGAAGGGCCACATCATGAACGACATCATTGCCCTGGTATCCAGCCGAGAGTCCGTTGACCTCAAGCATGTGTGAACTCCTCGCCCAGGTAGGCCTCGATGACTGCCGGGTGGCTCATCACCTCTTTGGGCAGCCCTTCCGTCAGGACATTCCCGAAGTTTAGAACCACCGTCCGCTCTGCGAGCCTCATTACCGCTTTCATGACGTGCTCGACCCAGATAATGGTCATGTTGAACTGATCGCGAATCGCCAGGATGATTTCGATGGAGGACTCCAGCTCGGCATTGTTGAGCCCCGCCATCACCTCGTCCAGTACGAGAAGCCGGGGTCCTCCGGCGATTGCCCGGGCGAGCTCAAGGAACCGCTGCTCGTGCAAGTTAAGATTACCGACGGGGTCCCGGCGTCGATCGGCCAGGCCGACAAATGAAAGGGCCTCACCGGCAAGCTCAAGAGCCTGCTCTTCCTTATGATGTGCTCCCGCCCTGCCAAAGAGAGCCCCGAGCGCCACATTCTCAAGCACTGTCATCGTAGGAAAGTGACGGGGAGTCTGTTGCACCATGGCGATCCCCATTTGACGAACGCGGTGGGCGGGGAAACGGGCGATATCCTCGCCGGCAAATCGGATCGTGCCCCTGGTAGGCGCTTCGAGCCCGACAATCAGCTTGAGGAGAGTACTCTTGCCGGCGCCATTCGGGCCGACGATGGCCAGAATCTCGCCATCGTCGACCTTCATAGTCACACCGTTGACAGCGGCCAGTCCGCCAAAGTGTTTCTCGACCTTATTCAGTTCGAGTATCGCCACTGGGGTCACTGCCCGGGTTCGTAGGGCTCAAGCGGGGCGGAATGGGTCAACAGCTCAAACCACCAGTCGCCCGCTTCATTCAACCCCTCGGGAGCCGGCCCTTCGCTGATCATGAAGAAGATCGGAGCGGACTCAGCCAGCTCGCCCCACTCGGTCCAGCTCAACGGGTGGGCATAGCCCGGCATGTTGAACTCGTGGGTGCGGACGTACTCCGCGACAGCCTCAGGGTCGTCGCCTACTTCCCCAACCGCCTCGGCGACAATCTGGACGATCGCATATCCGGCGACGGCATCGTCCGACATAAACTGATTCTCGGAGAATGCCAGATAGCGCCGGGCCAGCTCGGCGTAGCTGTCACTGAGGTAATCGGCGCAGGCGAAATCGCTGTAGCGCCCGACGGCAACATCCTGCAAACTCCCAACTGCCAGATCCGGCGGAATCCAGGCGCCAGTGACCGGAACGTCAAGCAGGTCCGCCGACAGGGACACGATCGCGGCATTGCCCGGGGGATGGCCGGTGGCCACGAGGAGTTCCGAATCGAAATCAGCCATTGACCGTACAAATGGGGTGAAGTCCGTGTTCGGCGGGACCGGGGCGACCTCGATCGTGTATTCGACGCCCGAACCTTCGAATGTATTCTCCATAGCCGTCTTAAACGACTGTCCCCATGGGTAGTCGGCTACGATGGCGCCAACCCTGGTGAACCCCTGTTCCTGAGCGTATTGAAGTATTGGTCCAGCAGTCATCGGCGCGGCTGGCAGGCAGGTCCGGAAGGTGTATCGGCTGTCCCGCGTGAGGGCAGCTTCCGTGCCCGACTTCACCAGGAAGACTGGCACCTGAAGTTGCTCTGCACTCGCAGCGACGGGGGCGCCGACACCACTGGAAAGAATACCACCGACGGCAACCACACCTTCTTCGACAAGTCGTTCGAAGCGGTCAACGCCGATGTCACCGTCGTTCTCAGAATCCTGGACGATGATCTCGATCATACGGCCATTGACACCTCCGGCGTCATTGATTTCCTGCGCGGCAAGCGCCATGCCATCGCGAACATTGACACCCCATGCGGTGAAGGTACTGGTTAGGTCGCTCAACTGGCCAATCTTGATCGTTTCAGAGGATTCTGCGGCGGGCTCAGTAGCAGCCTCCGTGGCTGAAGCCTCCGTAGCGGGAGCTTCTGTGGCGGCCTCCGTTGCTGCCGGAGGTTCGGTCGCGGGCGCTTCCGTCGCAGGGGCAACTGTTTCCGTTGCCTGGGGCGCGCCACATGCGGTCAGGATCATCGCGAAAACCAGGAAAGCAGGGATGATCCTCAGGGTGATCCCATTTTTCTTCTTCATTCTTCCTCCATTTCTAAGCTAGGTTTCACAGAATACCGATAAGACTTTTTGTATTATGCCGACTCACGCTCCTTTCTCTACTTATGGTGACACCTGCAGGGTTTGCCAAACAAACCATGCAGGTGTGACAGAATTAGCGTCCAATATCTCCAAGGCTATGACCCGGCACTACCGGGGTTGCATAGCGATAAAATGATTTCGCGAGCTGGCTGCCAGACCAGATACTGCTTTTCCCCAAATCGATTTCATTGGCTATATTCCAGACCACGGTCTTCCCATCGGGAAGAGAGTCCAGCGAGGAAGGTTCAGACATGAAACCTCCAATTATGGTTAGTATCGCATAAACCGCAAACGCGGACAAGAGCCTTGTCCGATTATATCGGACAAGGGGGTTGAAATTGAAGAGGATATGAATCCTTATATGAGAGAAGTGGACACCTACGTGCCAGCAGCCAAACGCTAGGATGCAAAGCGCGCCATTGAAGCAGTGCAGGCGGCCTTCCCTGGTTGGGCAGCCACGCCTCCCAGCGTAAAACGCAAAATCTTCCTCAGAGCTGCGGACATCATGGAAAGAAGGCAAGATGAATTGGTTAGAGCGATGATGGAGGAAGTGGGAGGCACGATTGACATTTCGATCTTCCAGATGTTCTTCGTACTGGGGCTCTACTGCATGGCAGCGGGCCCGGCGTATGATGTGAAAGGCGAGATTATGTTAAGGCCATTCCACAGCAGCCGTCTTTGCAATTCATAGATTAACCACTCCATTGGATGAGGTTTCAACCCGGGCATACGCCACGCCCCCACGCTGTTTTAACGTTGTGTTCCCACGCATCGTGATGTGTGGGTAGTTGCCCCCACACCGGTCTGTTTCCCATAATTATGTCTCGGGAGTTGACTAAGCATTCTAAAAAAGAAGATGCCAGCATGAAATAATAGAGAAGAAGCTCAATTGAAATGTGATCTTCGAAGATGGCGGGGCCCAGTTTTATAACCATTGGAGCTCCGAGCCCTCGGGATAAAAGAAAGCGTAACTGGATTTGGACATGTAGCTAGGATACAACGCAAGATACAGGCGTCTCCTCTCGAGTGCCGAGGGGCATAAATTCATTCCTGATCGCGCCCATCACCCAACATCTTTAGGCACTTGGAATTGCAGACCTGCTGGTGACCCTGCCCTTTATTTATGGACTCCTCTTCTATGAAGGCTATAAGCGGAATGGACGACTCTCTGGATGTCACTTACTCATAATCCAATTTCAAAATTCACTGACTCTAGGAAGCTTCAATGTTAATGAAACAATCTCAAACAAGCCTTGGCTTTCGCGGCGCGAACAAATAGCTAACTATGATTGAGACCATCAATAGACCAATTGCCAGCGGATAGATCACCATCGGATCGCGTTCGAAAAGAATGCCTGCAATAGGCGGTGTGACAATGATGATGGCCGCCCCCAGAGTTTCCATAGCGCCATAGGCCATTCCCATTTGAGAATCATGAACAAGTTCCCGCGCCTGTGCCATGGCTATAGGTCGGCTTACACGGAACCCGCCGAGTAGGAAGTAACCCAGGGCGAAAAGGGGGAGAGTGGTTGCTTTCCAAATTATCAGGGCGAACAGAATCACCAATACTTGAGTGAATATGAAGCCACGGCGCGGCTCAACGCGACTGAGCAGGATCGCCATCAGTGAGTTCCCGACAGCGCCTGCCGTAAAGAGAAGGCCAACCTCACTCAGTGAAAGACCGCGTATACTCGTCAGAAAGTTTGGCGTGAGTGGTTGCGCAAGAAACATGGAGAAAAGCCCGAATGCAACCACGGTCATCAAAACAACAAAGCGTTTGTTGCTCAATAAGTTTGGCGGCGGAGACTCGGGATCATGACGGTCAATAGGCTGGTCTTCAATAAAGAACAAAACAATATTTGCCAGAACAAACACTGCCGCAGCAACGAAGAAACTCATCCGCATGCCATACGTATCGCCGATCCAGCCTCCGAGGAGAGGACCGAATACCATACCCAGGAATAAAGCAGCGGTTGTCAGAGAGAGTACAGTTCCCACAGACCACTTGCCGCGGGCGGCGGTGATGTAACTGCTTAATGGTGCCGACACGAATGCGGTTAATCCATAACAAAAATAACCGATCAAGTACAACGGCAATGACAACGCAAATCCCATGATCAGCGTTGCGATCAATCCGAGCAGCCGGGCGCTGATTAACAAAGGCCGTCGTCCAATGCGGTCAGCCAGTCGTCCCGCAGGTATGTGCGTGATCGCCATAGAAAGACCAAACGCGCCAAGCAGAAATCCGATCTGGGATTTGCTGAGGGCAAACTGGCTGTCCAAATAGATCGGGATAAAGTTAAGAAACATCCGCTCGCCCAACCCCCAGAGAAATAAGGTAGCCGCCACGAGTGGAATATTACGGTTCAAATCTCTTCCTTTGGTGGTCTAATCTTTCGGTTGAACTCCAATGCAGCCTGTAACACCTGTTGATGACCCGCGTCGCGCGGGCTACAAGTTCATGCCCTTTTATAAATGCGATAAGCATCCTAAGGTATTTCATCAGATACGCTCTGCAGGGCAGCTGCTTTTTTGACCAGTATGTGCCTTTCCTGATGGACAGTCTGCCCTGAGAACCGGCATAAAGAACATTTCCAGATCTCAGGGCACACTGAACCGAGACTACTCAGGGGTGCAGACCACCCGCGCCCACTTCGATGGTGTGGGAAGATCTATTTGTGAATCGAGGGCAAGTTCGCGGGCTTGTGGCATTTTCCAGCTCACAGACATTGGAGGATGTTCAACTGCCTTCAAGCCAACCCCAGGACCAATCCTAAGATCAAAAAAAGGAAGTAAACACTCTGCCCGGAATGGAGAATGATGGGGAACCAGGTGCTGCGGTAGCGCTTGCCAGTGAATGCAAACACCAATCCGGACAGAATATTCCCAGGCAGGCCCCACGGCTGGTGGAGGTGATACAGCCCGAAGAGCACGCCATTCGCGACCCAATCCCATTTCCCAAAGACGCCCTTCATTTTTGGCAGCAACACCCCTCGGAAGATAAATTCTTCGCCTAGGAACGTGTTGAATACCGAAAGCACCATCTGAAGTACCAGGAGATTCCATGCACCTTTCCAGAAAGCCCGTAGTTCAGGTGCGAATAAGACTGCCATACTGTATCTTTCTGGCTCTGCTAGGAAGGGAAAGAACTGGGTCCAAATGCCGTTGAGCACAGGTGTGATCCACATATACAGCACGACCACCAGCAGGATGAATGGGACGATCAGCCACCACAGTCGATTGTCTTTCTGGCCCGTTTTCGGTGAGATAGGGCTGTTCAGTCGGAACCGGCGGCGGATAGTCTCGACCCGAATGTTCCCTTCTTCCCCATAAAGGATGAGCATCGAGAGTACAAATTGCCAGACCAGCCCGACGAGCAGCAATTTGATCCGCAGCAGACCGGCATCCACGGCAGCGAGATTTTGGCTCAGGGCCGGGTAGACCAACCAACCGAGCACCCACATCGGCGTGCCGGCAGCCAGCCAGATACCGATGATTTGCCAGATTGTATATTGACCTCTTTCCTGTTCAAGGGCGATGTGATCTTTCTCTTGTGTTGGATTGTATTGATCTCTCACAACTGTTATTTTCATTCTCAATCTCCTTTGTCTCAAAAATCTGCTTGAACTGAACGACTGGTTACCGAATTGCAGACTGCCAGCGGCCATTTCCATTGAATTTGATTATCGAACCCATATAAAGCCGTTGCTCAAGGCAATGTTCAATCCAATTACTCGGGAAGTTCTGCGCCTCACAGCGAATCGGACTACCACCATTGCCAGCCAGTCTGATTCCAGAATACGAGGAACCAGGCGAACGCGACCGATGCCAGCGCGATCAACGAATAGTAGATGCGACCGATGGCACCCCACCAGCCACGACGCCAGGCTAAGACGGCCAGGACTACTATTCCACCAACCAGTGCCACAAGGAAGATGGATATACCGCCTAATACTGGGAGCAAACCGCGTTGTCCCAACGGGAGCTCAGCGAAATTCTCGATAACCTGCCAGTACAGTCCAGCCATGGTCAACAGAGCAAGGAGCGCAAGAGCAACCATCATCCCGCGCGCCAGCCGAGCCATAGCTGGTTGTGGAGACTGAGTTCTTCGTCTAAACCATCCAACCAGTAGTCGCAGTGGCTCCACAACTAGAACCAGAAGAAACATCACCGCACATCCGGCCAGTAAGCCCAGGTTGACGCTCATGGTCTCATACCAGGCTACTTTTCTGAACGTCATCATTGGAAGATTGTTGAGATTCAGATAGGCTATATCGCCGGCCGTATTTTCACGGAACACCAGTTGCAGATCACCATCAGTCGCCTTGTAATGGCGTGGGGCTATTTGCACAAATTTCTGAGGACCCTCACCAAAGTCTATGATCAGCTCCCCGTTGTTCTCGGCCTGTACTGGAAACGAGTCGAACATACTCAGGATTTTGCCGCCCTTGCTATAGGCGTATCGTACTTGTTGGTAGCGGCCAACAATCCGTTCATCGCTTTCTCCCGAGTCGGGTGACAGGGTGGCTGACTCGACCACTTGAGCCGGGAAATATCGATCCATGAAAGCTTCGAACAACTTCTCCTTGATGCCTCTACTTTCCTCGCTGTTATACGAGATGAAGAAACCGATATTTTCCTCGGGCAGCAACGTCAGCATAGAATGATACGAAGTGATGTCGCCAAAATGTCCAATGACACGATAGCCATTCCTGCTTAGCTCCATAAAGCCGTGTGCCATGCCGTTGAAATCATCGTCGGCAGCCCACAGGCGTGAATGCATCTGCTGTGCGGTATCCGCCTCCAGAATGCGGGCTTCGCCGCCTGCACAATCCGTCTCGCAGTATCGTCCCTGCTGCAGATGAGCGATCATAAAGCGTGCCATGTCGGTAGCGGTGGCACTCATACTACCGGCGGGAACAGGCTTTAGATAAGCAAAGCCTTGGGGGTGGAAGGATTCATTGAGATATTTATAACCACGGGACATGTTAGATTCCAACGCGGCCGGCAGAGGCTGGCGAGGTGTGCTGTGCATCATACCCAGGGGAGCAAGTATGTTCTGCTCGACATAATCCTCATAAGGTACCCCGGACACGCGTTCGACAATGTAGCCGGCCAGTGCAGCCCCATAATTAGAGTAGGCTACCACCTGACCTGGCGGCCATGCGCGCGCTGGTAAATTGTCGACCAGCCAGGTGCGGAGGGGAACCAAATCCTCTGCACTCATGGAAGCAAACCCGAAAGCCGTATCCTCAAAACCAGCCGTATGTGTCATCAGGTGCTCGAGGGTGATCGGCTGGGGGAAAGTAGCTGGGATCGCAAAGTCGATATATTGGTTGATATCGGCGTCCAGGTCCAACTGCCCCTGCTCCGCAAGCTGCATCACCGCCGTCCAAGTAAAAAGCTTCCCAATCGAACCGACGCGAAACAGCGTTGTGTCCGCATCTACCGCGATTTTCGCTTCCACGTCTGCATAGCCATAGCCTTTGGCAAGGAAAAGGTTGCCATCCTTGACAACGGCGACTGTTGCCCCGGCAACGTGCTCTTCACTGAGCTGTGTCGTAATCCACGAATCAAGGAAAGCTTCGAGCTCCTGCGGGTCCTTCAAGCCCAGCTTGTCTGATGCGGGGACCACCTGGTTGGCGGACTGGGCTTCCATCGCTGCATGAACCGCAGGTGCAGCCGGTCCAAACGCAGCAACGATCATGAAAACAATCGCCAAGAGAGCAGGCAGATGATTTCGAACCATTACGGTCTCTCTGTAACTGTGGTTATTCATTTGTAATCTCCTGTAAAAGTAAATATTGATAAACTTTCTTGTGAGGACTTTCATTTTTCTACCTATAAATCGTGAATAGGATTGACGGATATCAAGATCAAGTTCAAATCGCGTATCCTGATTAGGATGGCGTGTAATTGGGCCTGGTCCTGCAACGTACCGGAGAGGAGAGTCATATGCTCGTCAGGATATGTGATCGAGAGATTCTCAAACCACGAGCTCCAACTCTCGTCGAGATGTCCCTGGAGCTTGATTTCATAACGAAAGAGTGTCTGCTTCTGCATAAGTACCCACTCCACCTCCTCCAGGTCTATGGCCCTTATCGAGGCATTTCAATGCACTGAAATTCATCATAGGTTTCTCCTTTCCGATTGAGCTAGCATTTGGAAGTATTCCGTCGGGTCACACATTTGGTCGGGTCCTTGCTCGCAGCTGTTCAATACCAAAATAGTAACTATTTAGACCTAAATAGTCAGTGTACTTAAGTAGAAATGGAGGGGGAATTAAAGGGATACCAGCCGGGAGCGTCTATTCCCGGCTGGATTTGTGAGCAGCACAATGTGAGGGAGTGGGGGCTAGATCAGACCGAGCGTGCGGGCACGTTGAATTGCCTCAGTGCGGCTTTCCACGTTCAGCTTGCCCAAAATGGCACTCATGTGCTTTTTGACCGTGCTCAGAGCGACGGTTAATTTATCCGCGATCTGCTGGTTCGAGAGCCCATCGGCCACCAGTGAGAGGATCTCCAGCTCGCGCTCACTCAGGGGCTCGATTAGCAAAAGATTCGCCCGAGCCTGTGGGTCATTTTCCATTCCTGGTCCAGAAAGTAGTTCCAATAAGTGGGCTGTATATCGGGGAGTGATGTTATGCTGCAGCGCAGATCGCAGAAGTAGCAGAAGTTCTTGGCCGCCATCAATCACGGTCCGCACAAAACCATGAGATTCAGCAATCGTTAGCGCCTCATGAATGGCAGCTAACGCAGATGCTGGATCGCCTAGTGCCTGGTGTGCTCGGGCCAACACGATCAATCGTTCCAAGAGACTGCGCTGTCGCCCACTGGCTCTTGCTGTCTTCAAGAGTGGACTCAGAAGAGCAACCGCTTTATCGGGTTGACCCAGAAAGAGATAGGAACGGCCCAGAACTACAGATTGGGTATCATAGAGATAGGGGATTTTACCGGGATGGCCCTTTTCGAACGAATGTACCCAATCCTCGATCTCGTTGCGTAAGGATGCCATTGTCGCAGGATAATCTACAGGAAGCTGCCGGGCAGCTAGCTGTATGCAGAGATCAGTGAGGAAACGCTCAGACTGTGCAAAAGGATAACGGATCGATATCTTTGCCGCAGCCTGACGCAATTTTTGCAGATGCTCGTGAACTGAAAACAGGTCGTTGCGTGCCAGAGTGATACGCCCCTGCTGATAATAGGCGTTGCTGAGATGGGTGTTTCCGCTCAGTTCCAAGAGTGGGACGGCTTTGCCGATCATTTGCGCGGCTTGCTCCAGATCATTTCGCTCATAGTGAATTTCACCCAAGCGCGCGAAATGGTCAGCAGAGGGAAGCAAGTCGTACGCTTCTCCAAACTTATCTTCCGCCCAGCTGCGTGATTGTTGAATCGCTTCCTGATAAATACCTACCGCCCTTTGGAACTGGCCACGTTCGAACAAAATGTCCCCAAGGTTGCGGTAACAAACGAGTACAGCAAGGATATTCCCCACGCGTTGATTGATAGGGATGGCTTCCGCATACGCTTTCTCAGCCAGATCCAATTTTCCGAGTAAGCGGTACGTATCGGCTAACCCACCACATGCGAACCCGTATAACAACTGCTCATCAGGGCTGGGATCTGCACCGCTCAGCCCTTGAATCGCCTCATTCAGAACTGGAAGAGCTTCCATAGCCCTCCCATGGTGATAGGTTATAAATGCACCCAAAACCTTCCTGCTTAAGGAAAGAAACGTGCCTTCAGAGGTGGTCAACCGGTCTTCAACTAAACGGAACGCGTTCTCAGCCTCATCTATCTTGCCGGATAGCAATAATGACCAGGCATAGTAGATGGATAGTTCGGCATCTTCCCGGCGATATTCCACCGGTAGACGATTGACCCAGCCAATCAGCCTCTGGAATTCGCCCTGTAAAAGCAACTGGCGGCTATTCCGAGAGATATGATTAGAGGCTAGCCGCCAATCTTTGGCTGCACAAGCATGGTCGATCGCTTCATCGAGAAAGCCGTTGGCAGCAAACCAGACGCTGGCACGCCGGTGTAAAGAGGGAACCATCTTGCTTTGCTGGTTGTTCAGAAAGTGACGCAAAATGTCAGCAAAAAGATGATGATACCGATACCAACGTCGTTGGCTATCCAGAGGGATCAGGAAGATATTGCTGCGCTCCAATTGTTCCAGGATTTCCTGTGATTTGACAGGCGGAACTCGGCCTGTGGAAGACTCTGTTGACTCTTTAGGAGGAAGTTCTTGCGGGTCGGGGATCAGAATAGCATCGCACAAATCGCCACAAAGACGGTCTGGGAGTGACGTTTGCAATAAGAACTGACGTATAGGAGTGGGCAATTGGTTGAGCACTTCCTCAACCAGATAGTCGATGATGTAACGGTTGCTTCCGGTAAAACTCTGGATGAAGCTCGATTGCTCGCGATGGGCCTTCATCGAAAGAACTGCAAGCTGAAGTCCAGCGATCCATCCTTCCGTTCGTGTTTCAAGTGCCTGAATTTCACTCGGAGTAATTGTATTTTTCAGTGCCGCCCTCAAAAAAATACCGGTCTCCTCCATGCCAAATCGTAAATCATCAACCCGAAGTTCATTGATCTCACCTCGCGCCCGGAGCTTGGCAAGCGGGAAGGGCGGATCTGATCGAGTGGCGATGACCAGGTGCAGCTGGGACGGGAGATGGTCCAGAAGAAATGCAATCCCACTCTGGATGGCTTGATTTTCAACCAGGTGGAAGTCATCCAGTACAACCAAATAATGGCCTCGTAGAGCGGCAATCTCATTGATCAGGTCAATTAGGAGCGTTTCGATGGAAAAGGCTTGCGAAGCGGAGATTTCAACGATGGCCCGGGCCCCAAGAGATGGTTCTAATGTCTGCAGTGCCACGATGAAGTGAGAAAAGAACTGGACCGGGTCGTTATCTCGCGCATCGAGCGAAAGCCAGCCGGCAGGAAGATCCGCCTGCTTCACCCATGCACTGATGAGCGACGTTTTACCAAAACCAGCAGGTGCCGTGACTAGTGTCAATTTCTTCCCCAGGCTGCTGCTCAGTCGATCCAGTAATCGTTGCCTGGGAATATGATCGGGGTTGGGTGGAGGAATAAATAGCTTAGTTCGTAGAATTGTTGTTGGCAAAGCACACCGTTAGATCAAGAAGCGAATTTGCCGTCAATGAAATCTGCAGAAATAATGGACACGGGAAGAGTAACTTAGTCTGCCATTATGTCCTGATATTGGTCAGATAACGAGCTTGTTGAGAAGATCTCTCTCAAAAATTTTCTATTTACTACAAATGCAAACTTCAGTATACACCAAGTAATGACTTAACCAGAGGAGCTACTGTCCTGTGTGGTGTCGTCAGCCAGGGCTGGATCCCCGAGAAGCCCATAGGCGTGATGGTAAGCTAAGTCTTGTTAGGCGAGTACAAGCTCATTGAAGGCATCCAGGTTGCCTTTAGGTGCCCTTTTGACCAAGGTTTCTTCAGTATACGGATAAGATTGCTTTGCGGCACGCATGATGATTCCTCGTTATCAACTCTAAGGAGATGCACATGTTGGTACGATTCAATAGAGATTTATGATCGTGTCTTTCATGATCGTCGACTATTCATACGCCAATGTATCTCTCACTGTGAGGCGCGAGGCCCTTCGTGCAGGAAAGGCGCTTGCGATCGTCGCAAGCAGAAGTGTAAAAATCAGCCAAGCCATGATTCCGCTGATGCCATATACAGCAGGCATTGGCGCGGTGAGGATGGCGAGTCCAACTCCTCTCGTGAGCACCGACGTAATAGGAACCGCGATGAGAATCGCCACGGCCCAGCTGATCAGCCCAATGACCAATCCTTCAACAATGACGATGCCTTCTATATCCCTGTTGGATGCGCCAATGGCGCGCATGACGCCAATCTCGCGCGTGCGTTCCAGCACGTTAATGCTCATGGTGCCCATGAGACCGAGTCCGCCTACGATGGCGATCAAGCTTGCCATGATCAGCATGAAATAAACCAGGATGTCGGTTTGGGCCTTTTGATCCTCGATGAACTCGGCACTGAGTTGCGTGGAGCTGACCTGGATTCCTCGCGCTTTGTACAACACCTGCAATTGCTCGTTCACGCCTTTTTGAAATTCTGTATCGTGCTTGGATGTAATGACACGCAGTGAGAATATCTGTCCCGGTTGATTGATCAGACGGCTGAGATATTCATAGTTCACGTACAGTAGCGGCGGACTAATATTCCCTGTTATGCTGTAAATCCCTACGATCTTCCACGGCGACTTTTTACCCTTCGCTTCTATTGTCAAGGTATCCCCGATTTTGAGATAGGGGAATCTTTGTAGAAGATGATTCCCGATCACAATAGCATTCTCATCGCTGGGGATCAGCCAACGCCCGGAGGTGATGATGGGATCGATCAACGTAGAGTCAGAGGGCGGTGCAACAAAAACAATCTGTGACCCTGCGCCATCCGCGTCTGAGATCAAGGTTGCGGGATATTCCAGCCAGCCTTCCGTTCCGACCACGCCGGGGATGCTTTCCGCCATCTCAGCGACTTCCTCGTAGCGATAGGCCTGGTTGAAAAC
>DATHTL010000148.1:0-53819 GCA_035463255.1 Anaerolineales bacterium
CTGGTCCTGAGGGAGGAAAACGGGAACTATGCCGATGTTGAAATTACCACCTGGCAATTCTACGGGGTATGGGCGTATGACAGATCGATCAACGGATGGGGAAATCTGTTGGGCGGTGATCCGTGGAAACCAAGTGGAAGCTTGTATCCCAGCTATGGCACCAACCGGCTTGAAGTGGAGGTCACATCGCAGGGCGGGAAAAGCAGATTGTCCATTTTTATCAACGGCCAACTGGTGAACACTGCTGAAATGCCGGCCATCTCCGGAAGAGTAGGATTGGTGGTTGGCTTGCATACTTTGCAAGTGACCTTCGATAATTTTTACTTTGAAGGTTATTCTGTACCTCAACCAATCGACATCCATCCAAACCAACAGGGATAAATTTTCTGTCTGGTTCAGAGTTAAAAACAAGACCTCGGATATGGCTCCGAGGTCTTGTTTTTATATGTTCTGATTCAGACGGTTGGCTATGCCATTTCCTCGCGTCCCATCACGTCCATCACCGCGACCGAGGCGATCTGCACGATGGCGTTCACATCATCACCGGTTTGCAGCACATGCACAGGCGCTCCCATACCAAGCAGGATCGGCCCGATCGCTTTGGCTTTGCCGAGTCGCGCCAGCAACTTATAGGCGATATTGGCCGATTCAAGCGAGGGGAAGACCAGCACGTTCGCATCTTTCACCGCGCTGAAGGAATACCGGTTCTCGATGATCTCCGCCACGACGGCCGTATCCGCCTGCATCTCTCCATCCACCTGGAGGTCCGGGCGGCGGGTCTTGGTCAGATCGACCGCGCGCCGCACCTTATCCGAAAGAGGGTGCGGGGTGGAGCCAAAATTGGAGAACGAGAGGAAGGCCACGCGCGGGTCGATCTCGAGGCGTTTCGCAAAGTCCGCGGCGAGGCAGGCGATCTCCACCAGGTCTTCTGCCGTCGGCTCGATATTGACGGTCGCGTCGGTGAAGAGATAGACGCGGTCCTCGACGATCATGATATACACGCCTGCGGCGCGTGTCGCGCCTTTGGCGGTGTGATGAATCTGCAGGGATGGTCGAATCACCTCGGGATAATCGTAAGTGAGCCCGGAGATAAATGCATCTGCATCGCCCGTCTTGACCATCAACGAACCAAAGACATTCGGCTCGCGCACCAGCTTGGCAACATCCACCATGCTAACGCCTTTACGCTGCCGCAATTCGTAATACGCCTGTTTGTACGCGTCAAGCTTCTCAAACCCACTGGGCTCGATCACCTGAGGCTGATAATCCAGGCCCAGCGTCTTCAACTGCTCATCGATCACGCTCTTGCGCCCGATCAGCAGCGGTGTAGCAATGCCTTCTTCCTTTATCTGATAGGCAGCCCGGATTACTTTCTGCTCTTCACCTTCTGCAAAGGCCACCCGTTTCGTGCCGCCGGAGGAACGCGCTTTGTTCTGGAAGAAGTAGCGCACCTGCTCGCCCTTCCCCTGGCGGTATGCCAGCTGTTCACGATATTGATCGATATCAATTGGCTTGCGGGCTACACCGGTCTTCATCGCCATCTCAGCGACGGCCGGCGCTTCCCACAGCAGCACACGCGGATCGAGCGGCTTCGGGATGATGTATTCTCGTCCAAACTTGATGCTCTCGCCGCCATACGCACGGATGACCGAATCGGGCACGTCCTCTTTGGCGAGGGCAGCCAGCGCCTTCGATGCCGCGAACTTCATCTCTTCATTGATGGCCTTCGCGCGCACATCGAGGGCACCGCGGAAGATGAACGGGAAGCCCAACACATTGTTGACCTGGTTGACATAGTCGGAGCGGCCGGTTGCAATGATCACATCCTTGCGGGCTTCTCTCGCCAGCTCGGGCTTGATCTCCGGGTCGGGGTTTGCCATCGCAAAGATGATCGGGTCCTGCGCCATGGTTTTGACCATCTCGGGGGTAAGCACATTCGCTACGGAGAGACCATAGAACACATCCGCGCCCTCTACGGCATCCGCCAGGGTACGGTGTCCCTTATCCTCAACCGCCAGAAGTTCTTTGTACTTGTTCATGCCCACGGTGCGGCCCTTGTACACCACCCCTTTGGTGTCCACAAGCATGATGCACTCACGTTTCACACCCCAGCTAATGGCCAGTTCGGCGCACGAGATCGCCGAAGCCCCCGCGCCCGAAATCACCAGGCGAATATCCTCGTGTTTCTTGCCGACGATTTCCAGAGCATTGGCCAAACCTGCGGAGGAAATGATCGCCGTTCCATGCTGGTCATCATGGAAAACAGGAATATCCAGCATCTTTTTGAGTTCTTCCTCGATGTAGAAGCATTCGGGGGCCTTGATATCCTCCAGGTTGATGCCACCGAAGGTCGGGGAAATGGCCGCCACCACGGTGATGATCTCATCCGGGTCGTGCGAATTCACTTCAATGTCGAAGACGTCGATGTCTGCAAACTTCTTGAACAGTACCCCTTTCCCCTCCATCACAGGCTTGCTCGCCAGGGCGCCACGATCGCCAAGTCCTAGAATCGCGGTGCCGTTTGAAACAACAGCCACCAGGTTCCCCTTGGAGGTGTACTCGTAGGCATCCTCGGGGTTCTTTTCGATTTCGAGCACCGGTTCCGCCACACCAGGCGAATACGCCAGACTCAGGTCCCGCTGCGTATCCATGGGCTTTGTAGGGACGATTGCGACCTTACCAGGCTTGCCCTTCAAACGATGATATTCAAGTGCATCTTCACGTGTGAATTTAGCCATACAGCCTCCTGTTGATGTTCAGACCTTTTAAATTATTGCACTAGTTTACCCTTTTCCCTAGTTGCATTTGTCATAACTTTTCGAAAGGTCGTACGGAAGGCAATGGGATCTCATCAAAGCTTCTTAAAAGCTCGGGTGATGGCTATCTTTTTTCCCCAACCCCGCTTCCCGGGCGCGGACAATGGCCTGGGAGCGATCTGCGACCTGCAGTTTTGTGAGAATACTCGAGACGTAGTTCTGCACGGTCTTGATACTCAAAGACAGCTTATTCGAAATGACCAGGTTGTTATGTCCCTGGGCGATCAAGTCGAGGATTTCAAGCTCCCGCTCGGTCAGCTCGGTGAATTCAACAGGCTGATTCTTTTGAAATGTCCTGGAGGGTCCCGTGGAAAAATACTGGATCATCCGTTGGGCAATCGCGGGACTGAAGATCGCCTCGCCTCTTTCCACGGCGACAATGGCGCGCACCACGTCGTCCTTGTCTGCATCTTTGAGCAGGTAGCCGCGTGCCCCGGCGCGCATTGCCGCAAAGACCGAATCATCGTCATCGAACATGGTGAGGACCAGTACCCCGACGTTCGGACTCGCTTCATGAATGCGGCGCGTGGCTTCAATGCCATTCGTGCCTGGCATTTTCAGATCCATCAAAATGACATCCGGTTGAAGCTCGTTCGCTCGCGCAATTGCTTCGTCGCCATTGCCCGCTTCGCCTACAACATCAATCTCCGGGGAGTTGCTCAGGAACGTGCGCACTCCCTCGCGATAGAAGACGTGATCATCGGCAATCAAGACATTGATCGGCATCGCTCTAGTCCTTTCCAAGGGGCAGCCATGCACCGACGCGCGTACCGCCTGCTGGATTTTTCTCGATCAGAAATTCACCGCCCAGTTCCGCAGCGCGCTCTCGCATGGAAGTGAGCCCGACACCTGCATGTGTGTTGGCGCTTATCCCTTTCCCGTTATCGACAACCTCGAGCACGAGAAAATTATTCTCTACCTTCACTTTGATATCACAGGTCGTTGCCTGCGCATGATGAATGGCGTTAGTAAATGCTTCCAGCACAATGCGATACGCGGCAACCTCCACGGCGGCAGGTAGAGGCGGCATGGGATCGGTCACATCAATCGTGATCTGAATGCCGTCCGGGCCAGCGTACTGGGCGACATGTTCGCGAACAGCAGAGACCAGGCCGAATTCATCCAGCACAGGTGGACGTAACGCATAAACGAGACGCCGAATCTCGGCGACCGTGTTCTTGACCTGGCCTTTGAGCTCCTTCAACAGGTGAATGGATGCCTCTGGGTTAGCCTTTACCAGATCCGCAGCGGTGTCGATACGCTGGGAAAAACTGGCCAGCGTGGGACCAACTCCATCGTGAAGATCGCGGCGCAGACGGCGGCGTTCCTCCTCCCGCGCAGTCACCAGTCGCTCGCGCGAATGCTGCAAGTCGTTGTTCAGCCGGACCGTGTAGGCCGCGGTGCCGGCCTGGTGCGCGATAAGGTTGATCAGTTTCATGTCGGCGGGCGAAAAGGATTCCCCAGGAGCGCGCGGGGCCAACCTCAGCTCTCCGACGCGTTCGGTTTGATAGATCAGCGGAAGGTAAATCAATTCGGATGGAGGCAGGTCGCGGCCTGAGGTGAAGCGGGGTGCTTGCGCATCATCTGAAAGCGATATGGCAGTATAGGGAAGTCGCAAAGTCTGTGCGAGGGTATCAACGATGGTCTGCAAAACGGAATCAGGCGCGAGAGCAGAGTCGAGCCGGGCACTCAGTCGCATTAAGACAGTCGCTGGGTCATCACGCTCGCCATACATGAATCGGTTCACCACGCGCTGCAACTCTTCGCGCAGGGGCTCGAAGAGAACTGCGATCACCCCTGTGGCCAGGAAAGATATGATCACGTTTGCACTGTTGTCTCGAAAGAAGCTCGAGAAAAAGCCGACGGCAAAGATATAAAACGTAATGGTGCAGGCAGAGAGTGCGCCATAGACCAGAGTGCGGTTGATGATGGGATTGATATCCCACAACCGATATTTGATTACGGCGATGCTGATGGAAAGCGGGAAGAGCAGCATAAAGAGAACGGCCACGACATTGAGGACAATACCGATAAACAAACCGCTTCCATAGGGATCCGGCACAAGAGTGCTGATGATCCTGACGACAAGATAACCGCCAAGTCCGATCGCCAGACCATAGATGACCCATTTGGTCTGCTGTTGCTCAACTGCATTTGAGACTTTCCGGTAACGATAGACCTGCGTCCCGATGCCGCTCAGGACGCCCAGGGGAAAGAGCAAGTTATAAAGTACAGGGTTTGAGACTGCCAGATTCAGGGAAGAGTCGGGCAGGTAATAGCGAGGGAGCTGGAACAGAATCCAGCCGGCGAGGATCAAGACCGTCCAGCGCGGGATGAACTTTCCGTTTGGAAAAACAAACAGGAACGCAACAATGGATGCATTGCCGATCAGGGCGATCGTTTCGCTCACCAGGTGTAAGGCAGGGCTTATCTGACCGATGCCGCGAATCCCACCGGTGAACGTCGCGAGCCCAAATGTGACCAGCATGATGGTGACGAAGATGGTGAACGAATCATTCGGTTTGCGGATAAAGATGACGATCGCGCCCACCGTGAACACCGCGGCAAGCAACAGATCGAGCCCGATGGTTAATTTGACGAGCGAATCAACCGTCATGCCCAGTTGAACAAGAGCTTGCTCCGATTGGAGCGTGAGCTGCCCCGGAGGACATGGCTCTGCCCTACACACGATACTGCGCTGCTCGTAGTTGAGTGGGATGCTCATAATGAACAGCCCAACAGTCAAACAGATGATGACGATCTGGATGGCGCGGGCGATGTTGAGTCCGATGGACGATGAGTCCTGGGAGGCAGATACGAGACCCGGAGAATTCATTACGACAAGCATACTCCTTTTCATTCCCGGTGTCACGGGAATGTATTCCTATGAGATTTGGGAAGCGTACCCCTCTATTTTCCCTTCGGATTTGTGAGTGCGGCCTCATGTCAGCGGGAGGTCAAGATTGTATGCTGTGACCATCCAGTATCTGAAAGGAGATTGAACAATGTCTACAATTTCTTCTGGTATTCCGCAATCCGAAACCGGCTTGCGAGCCTTCGTAAAACGACACCCGGTCATCACTGTGTCAATCCTCATGTTGGCGTTTGCCTGGCCCGGAATGATCTGGGAGGCCCTGTACTCGCGCGGCCTCGTGCCCACACAATCGCCAATCGTTTTATCGTTATTGATCGGCTGGGTGCCCGGGCTGGCCGCCATCGCGGTGACGGCAATCCTTGCCGGGCGAGCGGGGGTCCGTGATCTGCTCCGCCGTTTCCTGATCTGGAGAGTTGGTCTGCGATGGTACCTCGTCGGGTTCTTCCTGCTGGCGGCCATTATCCTGGGCGGTATCGGGCTGCACGTTCTATTCGGCGGCGTCCCGCCTGTGATCCCTGCGGCTGGCTCGGCCTGGTGGGAGATCGCGTTGAGTTTTGCGCTCCTGATCGTTGTGGGCAGTCTGCTCAATACGGAGGAGATTGCCTGGCGCGGTTTCGTGTTACCACGGCTGCAAGGTAAATACGGTGCACTGGCCGCGAGCATATTGCTGACCATCCCCGAAGCTCTGCTGCACCTGCCCTATTTCTGGAACAGGGACGTTGATTTTTATCAGACCGTGGGAGTGTTCTGGTTCACGGCATTTGCAGTAGCGGCTGTGTTTATCTACACCTATGTTTTCAACAAAACCAGAGGCAGCCTGTTGATCGTCACCATCATGCACGCCTCCCAGAACGCCTGGTCGAACCTGCTTTCCGATAACACCCTGCGTCCATTCCAGTTCACCGTCGCCGTGGTGTGGATGATCGCCATCGCCCTGATCTTCCTGACGAAGGGGCAACTGGGATATGAGCCCGAGGGTAACGAGTAAATCCTATAGAGTGGTTGAGCAGGGTTGCAGCCTGCCCAACCACTACAACCAAATCAGGGAGACGAAGCTATGTCTGCAATTATCCATGCTTCCGTAGAGACAAGAAAACCGTTTGTGGAAAAGTACCCACTCACCGCATTCTTCCTGCTTGCCATCGGGCTGACGTGGATATTCATGATCACCGACGCGCTTGGCTCACATGGCATCATTCCATTCCGACTGCCGCTCCCGTTGCTGATTGTGATGGGCTACATGCCAACTCTGGCAGCAGTCCTCGTGGCAGGGCGGACAGGCGGCAAAGAGGCAATCCGCGCGTTGTTCCGCAAGCTGTTAATCGTGCGTGTGAGCCTGGGCTGGTACCTCTTGGCAATATTTGGGCTGGCCGTGATCTACGTGGCCGTGATCATCCTGCATAATCTACTGGCAGGCTCACCGGCGCTGCCAATCCTTTCAGATAATTTACCGCCCCTACCTCCGCTCCAATTGGCGTTGTCTACTGTCCCGATGTTTCTCTTGATCGGCATCGTTAACGGCGAGGAACTTGCCTGGCGCGGCTTTGCCCTGCCTCGCCTGCAGGCAAAGTACAATGCCCTCACCTCCAGCCTGATCCTTGGCATGGTCTGGGCATTCTTTCACCTGCCGCTCTTTTTCACAGTGACCGGCTCCTCACAGGCAGATTGGGCGTTCCCCAGCTTCCTGATCTCGACCCTGGCCATGAGCGTCCTTTATACATGGCTGTTCAATAACACCCGCGGAAGTGTGCTGATGGCGTACCTGCTCCACGCCGCGGCGAACACCTGGTCACAGGTATTTTCGATCGATCATGCTAATCCGCTCGTGGGATGGATATTGACCGGTGTGCTCGTGATTGCGGCCTTGGTTAGTGTGGCTGTCGCCGGCGCAGAGAACCTATCGCGCAAAACGACTCGCATTCAGGAATAGGATACGACAGGACTCGCGCCTTGCGCGAGTCGCATAAATGAAATGGGGTGAGAGACCTGCCGCCAGCCTCAAAATGGCCTGGATAAGACGTCTGAATCCCTTCGCTGGAGAGATTCAGACGCCTGCGCGCCGGGTGGGAATGCTGGGTAGAGAAAGGGTAGATCCCTCGAAAGGGAAACGAACTGGGGGTGCCCAACCGTTGCAATACCGTTTAACTGCCGTTAACATCTCCCAGATTTAATGTATAATTAAGTTAATCCGACAAGATTGGATAAGAAACTTTCTGCCGCACCTACGGCGGCTTGGCTGTAAGAAACTCTGGATAGATATTAGAGCACGAACCTCCCCCGGTTTTGGGAGTTACTTTCTGAAGTCAATTTAGAATCAAATTGTATAAGCATCTGACTTCTCCCCTGCAACCATTGTGTCAAACGTGACGTTACGATCCCGCCACGGAATTTGACCCGCTTCTCGCGGGACTTGGGACCTGCTCAACCTACCCAGACCGTTCTACAGCCGAGGCCGCTTCGGATGGCTCTCGGTTGTGTGTTTTTAATGAAGAAGATTACGGCATTAGCGGTGCAAAAGAGAAATCCGAACCGGGTGAATGTTCACCTGGACGGTGAATTCGCCTTCGGGTTGGCCCGCATCGTCGCCGCGTGGCTCAGAGTGGGCCAGGAGCTTAGTGAAGAGAAGATCGAGCAATTGCAGTTTGAGGATGCGCGGGAACGTGCGTATCAGCAGGCTATGCTCTTCCTGAGTTACAGGGCCCGTTCCGAATCCGAAATTCGGCAGAATCTGCGCAAGCATAAAATCCCGGAGCCGGTCATCGAGCAGACGCTCGACCGGCTGCGACAGGATGGGCTTGCCAACGATCATCAATTTGCTCGTGCGTGGGTGGAAAATCGAAGTACATTTCGCCCGCGCAGCCGTCGCTTGATGGCCATGGAACTTCGCCAAAAAGGGCTCGCCGATGAGGCCGTCTCCTCCGCCGTTGCGGATGTTGATGACGAGGCTCTCGCTTATGAAGCCGCCCAGAAGCGGGTTGCCAGACTTAAAGGTCTGGAGTGGAACGAGTTCCGCAAAAAAATGAGTGATTTTCTTGCCCGTCGCGGATTTTCATACTCCGTGATTGCGCCTGTGGTGACCCGCACCTGGAATGAGGCGCACAAGGACGAACAACATTACGAAGAAGAGGATTTGACATGACCCTGATCGATTTGGTTATTGCTGTAGTTTTCCTGATCGTGGGTGCTGCACTGGGTTATTTTTTTCATCGTTATCAGGCTGATATCGCACGTAAGAATCAACAGGAGAAGGCCGATAACATTCTGAAAGGAGCCAGTGAGCAAGCCCGTCTGATTGAAAGCCAGGCACGTGAGAACGCCGTCAAGATCGTGCAGGCCGCAGAGGCAGAGATCAAAGAGCGCCGTATCGAGCTGAATAAGGAAACAGAGCGCCTCGAGAAACGCCGCTCGGAGCTCGACAGCCGCGTGGACCGGCTCGAACAACGTGAGCAATCCATCAATAAGCGCCAGTCACAAGTGGACCGGCGCGGGAACGAAATTGACAAGCTCTACGAGGAGCAGGTCAAGAAGCTCGAATTTATCGCACAGATGACCCCTGAGGATGCCAGGAAGGAGCTCTTTGCTGCGGTCGAAAAGGAAGCCCGCGGCGACATGGCTCGCATCATCCGCCAGATCGAGGCGGAGGCGCGAGAACAGGGCGAAAAGCGCGCCCGCAAGCTGATTGCCGATGCGATCCAGCGGGTGGCTTCGGAACACGTGGCCGAGGTAACGCGCGCTGTAGTTACCCTCCCCAATGAGGAGATGAAGGGCCGTATCGTCGGGCGCAATGGGCGCAACATCAAAGCCTTTGAACAGGCTGCGGGTGTGGATGTGATCGTTGACGATACACCCGATTCGGTGACTGTTTCCTGCTTCGACTCGGTACGACGTGAGATTGGCCGCCGCGCGCTGGCGAAATTGATCCTTGATGGTAGGATCCATCCTGCACACATTGAAAAGATCGTTGAAGATGAAACCCGGGCTGTGGAAAAGATCATCAACGAAGCCGGTGAACAGGCCGCTTACGATGCGAATATCACAGGACTGCACCCGGAAGTCCTGCGCATGATGGGCCGCCTGAAATTCCGTACTTCCTACGGCCAGAACCAGCTCGCCCACGCCGTGGAAGTGTCGAAGCTGGCTGGCATTCTGGCTGCAGAGATCGGGGCCAATGTGGAATGGGCGAAACAGGGCGGGTTCTTGCACGACATCGGTAAGGCCATGGACCACAACCAGGAAGGCACGCATGCCAAGCTCGGTGCAGAGTTCTGCCGGCGGTACGGCGTCAATTCCGTGGTGGTCAATGCCATCGAATCGCACCACCATGAAGTGGATCAAATGACGGTCGAGGCTGTCATCGCTGAAGCCGCGGATGCCATTTCAGGCGCACGCCCCGGGGCACGCCGGGAAGACCTCGAAGCCTACATCAAGCGGATTCGCTCGCTCGAAGAGATGTCCATGTCATTTGACGGTGTGCAGCAAGCCTTCGCCATCCAGGCCGGACGCGAGGTGCGCATCATCGTCAAGCCGGAGACGATCGACGATCTTGCCTCTGCCAGGCTGGCACGTGATGTTGCCAAGAAAATAGAAGAGACCATGCAGTATCCCGGACAAATCCGCGTGACCGTCATACGAGAAACCCGCGCGACGGAGATCGCAAAATAGCCTGATTCTCATTCCAGGAGTGCCATATTGCTGGCCGGCCCGAGCGCAAGGGCGGAGTCAATCCGTTCCCATACGATCAGCCGACCAGCATTTTTGTTAAGAAGTTATCCTGTACTTACCATTTTTATATCCCCCGAAATCATTATAATAACCCGATATGGCGGCACACTACGCGCAGTTGACAACCTCCTTTGAAGAACTCATCGCGACAAGGGCTCTCGCGCGCTTCTACGCGTGGATCGTAGCCGGGTTAGTTATTTTATACGTTGTTACCTTTCCAGTCTTACAATCCGCCATAATGGTCTCCGTGCCGGTTGCCGTCGCGGGCTGGTTTTATTACAGACGCGGTGGCATACTTGCGGCGATCCTGGCTATCCCCCTGAATGTGTATCTGATCGATCGCTTTGTAGGCGATTTGAGCTGGAGCACTATTTTCAACTTGCAGACTGGTTTTCTGATCGGGCACATTTTTGCCGCGGTGGCCAGCATTATGATCGGCTATTTACGAGAGGTATTTGAAAACATCTTTCGGCTGAACCAAAGGTTGCGGTCACAGGAGCGTTTTCTTGCCCTGTCAAATATGATGGTCAAAAAGATATTATCCCCGGATCGACCAGGCAAACTCTTTGATGATATTGTCATCCATTTAACGAACTTGTTCGTCGCAGACTATGGTTATATTTCACGCTGGGATCATGTACGGGAAAAAGCTTTCTTGATTGCTGCCACAAAGCCGATCGAGTCGAATGGGGATGGAACTCTCAATGTCGGAATGAATGCCGATGAAACTGCGATCACGAAGAATGTATTACAGACGGGGCAAGCCCTGTTCATTGAGGATATAACAACAGCACCATCCCCCAGCAATTCTGTGAATATCGCTGCTACGCAGCATGCGCGATCGGCCATTTGCCTGCCATTGGTTGCAAGGGAATATAAATTTGGTACAGCAATCCTCACCTATGAAGCTCCACGGCGCTATACAGATGAAGATAAAGCGTTTGCGGAACAAGTTGGCTATCAAATTGCGATGGCGCTCTGGACAGTCAGACAGGATGAACTCAGCCTGAACCAACTGAATGAAACCCAGACACTGATGCAAATTGGCCAGGCTTTGGGACGAATGGAACAGGTTGGGTTGGACGTGGTCCTCCAGCTGATCGTCGACTCGGCCAAGAAGTTAATCCCACAGGCAGAAAAAACTATTATTCATCTGGTGGATGCAGATGGAAAAGCACTGGTTCCACAGGCTATATCCGGGTTTTATCGGGATGAAAAAACAATTCCGCATTTGAGAATGCACATAGGAAGCGGCGCCGCCGGCCAGGTCTTGCGCGATGGGATCACTATTAATATCGCAGATGTCCACGATGATCCGCGTTTCCTGCAGTCCAGGGTAAAACCTGCCTATTCTTCGCTGTTGGTCGCCCCCGTACAAACGTCAGGCAAACGGCTTGGAACGATCAGCGTGGAAAGCACGGATACTCATGCCTTTTCGGAACATGAAGCAGAACTGCTGCAAGCCCTGGGCACCCAGGCAGCCATTGCTATTGAAAACACCCGCCTGTTCGAAAGCACCCAGCAAAGTCTAAAAGAGGTCAATGCGCTTTATAAGATCAGCCAGTCCCTGACCAGCTCCCTGGAGGCAGACCAGCCGATCCAGGATGTTGTCACCCTGCTCCAGCAGTATTTTGGATACTATCATGTGGATATCTTCCTGCTGGAGCCGATCAGCGGAGATCTGGTGTTCAAGCGCGGCAGCGGCGAGACCGGCGCAAGATTTCTTGAGCAAGGACTTCGCCTGCCAAGAGGCACAGGCATTATCGGCCATGTCGCCGAAACAGGAATACCCTTCGTTACGGATAATGTCAACGAGGTGGTGTTTTTTTACCGCGATCCGCGCCTGCCCAATACCCAGTCTGAGCTGGCCGTGCCGATCAAAGTGGATGGACGAGTTGTAGGTGTCCTGGACATTCAACACGAACCCCCGCATCGCCTGACCGATAGAGATCTTCAGCTGATGACTGCGGTCGCCGATCAACTGGCGGTCACTCTCCAAAGGGCAAGCCTGTATACGAACTTGCAAAAGGCGTTGCAGCAGGAGCAAACCATTCGCTCCCAGCTGCTCCAGAACGAACGTTTGGCACTTGTCGGGCGATTGCTGGCCTCCGTCTCGCATGAGCTGAATAATCCGCTACAGGCCATCCAGAACGCGCTGTTCCTCTTGAAGGAGGAAGCGAATCTCTCCCCGCAGGGGAATCAGGACCTGGGCATCATCCTGTCCGAGACAGAGCGTATGGCAGCCCTGATCGAACGCCTGCGCAGTGCATACCGTCCCGTGCGTATCAAGGATTTTCAGCCAGTGCAAGTGAACAACCTGGTGGAAGATATTTATGCATTGATCGCGACACACATGCGACACAAGCAGATTGCCTTCGAATTCATCCCGGATCCAGAATTACCCGTCATCTCGGGCATAGCAGACCAAATCCGACAGGTGGTGCTCAACCTGTTCTTCAACGCGATCGAGATCATGAAACCGGGCGGCTGCCTGACAGTGCAAACCCAGGGACTTCCCTCACAAAAGGAAATCCTGCTGTCCGTCAGGGATACTGGTCCTGGCATTGATGTTGAAATCCTTCCGAACATTTTTGAGCCATTTGTCACCAGCAAATCCACAGGGACCGGGTTAGGACTGACCATCACACATGACATCATTCACCAGCATCACGGCCGGATCCAGGCAGAGAACTATCCAGATGGCGGAGCGTTGTTCAGCGTTTGGCTGCCCATTGACGAAAGGGAATCATCATGACGCCCGAGGGCCACATTCTGATCGTTGACGATGAGTCCAGCCTGCGCCAGACGCTGGCTCGCATTCTTCAGCGTGCCGGCTTTCAGGTCACTACCGCAGCCAATGGGAGCGAGGCCCTCAAACTACTTTCCCAGCACGTCTTTGATCTGGTCTATCTGGATATTCGTATGCCAGACATCAGCGGGCTGGAAGTCTTGCAAACAGTCCATACAAAATATCCTGAGCTCCCGGTTATTCTGTTCACTGCCCAGCCAGACCTGAATTCGGCCGTCGAGGCATTGCGACGCGGCGCAATCGATTATTTATTGAAACCTCTTAAGCCCCAGACGATCATCGATCGCACGACAACCATTCTCACCAACAAACAAAAGGAGCGTCGCAGACGAGAACTTCAACGGCAGATTGATGCTTTGCAGGCAGAGCTGGATTCTCTGGAGAGAGACGATCTACAGCAGCCAGACCAGGCCGCTGCACAGAGACAGATCTCTGACGATCGCTTCCTAAAACGCGGTATGCTCACACTGGATATGCTGACACGCCGGGTGACGATGGACGAGCGGGTGATCAACCTGCCCCCCACCTCCTTTGATTATCTGCTGGTGCTTGCACGGCATACACCCAATGTGGTGGATTACCAGACTCTTGTATCAGAGGCACAGGGGTATGAAACCGATCCGCATGAGGCCCAGGAGTTGACCAAATGGCATATCCATCACATCCGCCAGGTGTTGGAGCCGGACGCACGAAATCCCATTTATGTCATCAATGTCCGAGGGATTGGTTATCGCCTGGTGGCTGGCTAAGACTGTAGCTTTGGGCAGCTCTATGCCTGCACGTATCGCCGGGGGTTACTAACTTTTACCAACTTTATCCAATGGTTCCTATCGGTGGGGTAGAAAGTTTTGGGCAAAATAGGGACCATGAACCAGCCCAAATTCCCCTTAAAAGACTCTCCCATCCGCATTCTCGTTGTAGATGATCACCTGGGTACTGCCACGACCCTGGCGCGCGCCATTTCCCAGCTCGGCCCCGGGCTGGAGGTGATCCCGGCAACCAGCGGCGAGGAAGCTTTGCAGCGAGTAAAACACGCTGCTGCCGATATCTTGATTACAGACATGATCATGCCGGGGATGACCGGGCTACAGTTGCTTGAGAAACTGCAAAGCCATCCCGCCGGGCGTCCCACCTTTTCCTTTCTCATCACTGCCTATGACGTTCCGGGACTCCGCCTCAGCGCACGTCACCTGAACGTGACCGAAGTTTTTACCAAACCCGTCAATCCGGAACGAATCTGCCAGACCATCGTCCAGACGGTGGAGAAAATCTATCAAGCCCGGCCGGCGCCCACAACGCCTGCTTTGGAAAAAAAACATACGGTTCTCATCGCAGACGATCAGCCGGACAACCTGCTGCTGCTGGCACGTTACCTGGAGAACGAGGGATACTGCTACATCACAGCAAAAGATGGCGTCGAGACCCTTGAAAAAACACGCGGCGAGATGCCTGACTTAGTTTTGCTGGATGTGAACATGCCCAATAAGGACGGTTTTACCGTTTTAGAGGAGCTGCGCGCTGATCCCGTCATTCGTCACATCCCCGTCATTATCCTGACGGCGGCCAGGCTTGATGCTATCGAGGTCCAGTTTGGCTTGAATCTGGGCGCGGACGATTACATTACCAAACCCTTTGACCGTCGCGAGCTACTGGCGCGCATCCGGTCAAAGCTGCGCAGCAAGGAAGCAGAAGACAGTCTGCGCCAGCGATTAGCCGCGGTGCTGAACATTGTCTCAGACGCGATTTTGATATTCGACTCCAGGAACCATCTCTCTCTGGCCAACCCTGTAGGACAAGGACTCTGCACAGCCGCTGGGCTAAAGCCTGGTGAACCATTACCGGCCGGGCAAGGACATGAGTCATTGCGCCAATTGATGGACCAGGCACAGTTGTCGGAGGCTGCGCTCGCCGGTGAAGTCGAATGGCCCGACCAGCGCGTTTTCTCCGCTTCGATCACTCCTGTTCCAGGAGATGGTTGTGTGGTGGTGCTGCACGGTGTGACACACATCCAGAATCCCGAGACATCGACCCAGGAATTGATTGGCCCTGCGCATCCTGATTTGCGCCATCCGATTGCGTCCATTGAATAGACCATTACCGAATAGGAGAAATATGAGACCCCTTCACTTGCTTTCCATAATTCTCATTACTGCATTTGTACTGACAGCCTGTAATACATCATCCGCCCCCTTACCCACCCCCACCGCGCCTCCTGAGCCTACGGCTGTCACAGCAAAGCCTTTACGCGTGGCTGTCCTTATGCCAAGTGCGGCCAATGATCTGGCATTCAGCCAGAGTATGTATGATGCGCTTGTACGCATCCAGAGTGAGATGGGAGGTCCGGAGAAAATGGAATTTGTATATTCTCAGGGAATGTACATCATCGATGATGCTGCCGCGGCCATTCGGACATATGCGTCCCGGGACTATGACCTGGTGATCGCGCATGGCACACAATATGGAGATATTCTAAAGGAGATTGCGCCCGAATTTCCTGAAACGAGTTTTGCCTGGGGCAACAGCACATCGACGTGGGATCTACCCAATGTGTTTGCCTACGAAGCAGCCGCGCAGGAAGGCGGTTATGTCAACGGTGTATTGACAGCTACGTTAACCGACAGCAAAGTGATCGGTGTCATCGGCCCCATCGAGACGGGTGATGCGAAACTTTATGTGGATGGCTTTAGAGCTGGTGTTGCGGCGACTGATCCTGGGATTCAGGTGAAAGTTACCTATATTGGCTCTTTCTCCGATGTAGTGCTGGCCTCTGAGGCAGCGACTACCTTTATTTCTGAAGGCGCCGATATTATGACAGGCACCGCCCAGATGGTGGTCGGCGCCACCGGCATCGCCCAGGAGAATGATGTGCTCTGGTTTGGCACACAATCCAATCAGTCTATCCTGGGGCCGGAGATTGTCGTAGCCAGCCAGGTCTATCACTGGGAAGTGGTGCTGAAAGAGATCATTGCCAAGATCGAATCGGGCACTCTGGGTGGTGAGAGCTTCACTATTAATCTTGCCAACGGTGGTGAAGTCATGGAATATAACCCGGCATTTGCCCTTTCCACAAAAGCCAGGGCTGTGGGCGATGCAACCGTGAAGGGAATTGTTGAAGGAACCATTACTGTTCCTGTGCCGTAACAGCCCGCACAAGGATAACCGGAGTAATTGATTATGACTTTCAGTAACCCTGCAATAGTAGAAGTGGCCTCCGCTCAAAAGCGAAAGATCGGCAAGCGATCCTCCATTCGGATCAAAATCACTTTCTGGGCGGGACTCTGTTTGGTTCTCGTCTCATTGATCCTGATCACCTACTCGGTAATCACTCTTCGTCAGCGATCGATTGATACTTCCACCAAAGAAGCCACCGCGATTGCCGAAGCAAAGGCAAATTTAATCAGAATCCAGCTTGATATGCCTCATTATGCAGCCCATACGTTGGCGGTCTCGCTAGGTGCAATCAAAGATCCGGGTATCCCTATCTCGTTATCACGGGACGAAGCCAATGGGATGCTCAGGAGGGTGCTTATTGAAAATCCTTCTTTCCTGGGAACGTATACTCTTTGGGAACCAAATGCATTCGATGGATCGGATGCTCGATACGTGCGGGCCGTTGCTCACGATGACACCGGACGCTTTATTCCTTACTGGGTCAGAGGCAATGACGGAATTATTCACACAGAAGCATTGGCCCAATATGAAAACCCCGGCCTGGGCGATTGGTACATCCTGCCCCGGAGCACCAAGCAGGAGGCCACAATTGCTCCAATATTTCGTCAGATTCAAGGCCAGGAGGTGGTTATCGCATCATTTATTATTCCGATTCTCCAGGATGGCATTTTTTATGGAATTGCGGGTGTGGATGCGCCGATTGGTTTCATTCAGGATTTGATAAATAATATTGACCTGTATAACGGCTCCGCCAACGCAGTTTTGTTTACTCAGGAAGGGACGTTGATTGCCGTTCGACAGCAGCCAGAATTGACCAACCAGTCCGCCAACCTGTTATATGACGATTTCGATAAGATACAATCCCAGTTAAGCGCCCCATTCACGAGATTGAGCCCGGATGGCAAGTATTTGCAGATATTCTCGCCAATTCGTTTCAATGAGAGCGGACACGACTCTTACTGGGTCATGGGGCTAATCATTCCCTTCGAGCAAATTACAGCCCCGGCTACAACTGCAGCCATAAGACAGACCCTCATCAGCACGGCGTTTATCGTCCTGGCTCTCGCCTTTCTCTGGTTCCTGGCCGGTCAAATTGTGCGTCCCATGCAAACGTTAACCCGGGCGGCTGAAGCAGTTTCACAGGGCAAACTGAATGTAACTACAGATGTGCGCAGCAATGACGAAGCCGAGGTGTTAGCTAACGCATTCAACTCGATGACTTCCCAATTGCTGAACCTATTCAACACATTGGAGCAGCGTGTTGCCGACCGCACCAAAGCTCTGGCAGCATCTGCCGAAGTTAGCCGCCGACTCTCGACGATCCTCGATCAAAAACGATTAGTCAATGAAGTGGTTGTCCAGGTCAAATCCGCTTTCGACTATTACCACACGCACATTTACTTGTTCGACGATGCAAAAGAAGAGCTAATCATGGCGGGCGGAACCGGGGAAGCAGGACAAACGATGTTGGCCAGTGGACATACGATTCCGAAGGGTAAAGGTCTGGTCGGGCGCGCCGCTGAAATGAACACGGTCCTGCTGGTTCCTGATGTTACAAAAAACCCCGATTGGCTACCCAACCCGCTGCTGCCTGATACCAGATCTGAAATCGCCGTTCCCATCGCCCTTGGCGACCACGTGCTGGGTGTGCTGGATGTACAACACAACGCGGCAAACGGCTTAAGGCAAGAAGATTCAGATCTGCTCCAGGCGATTGCCAACCAGGTCGCGATCGCCCTGCGCAACACCCGATCCTTTCAGGAAGTTCAGAGACGGGCCGACCGCGAAGCTTTGATTACCACCATCAACCAGAAAATCCAGAGCACAATGACAGTGGAAAATGCTTTACAGGTGGCAGTCCGCGAGGTTGGACGAGCCCTGGGTTCGCAGGCGAGTGTGCGGTTAGCTGAAACGAGTCAGGGGATGGAAAACAAGTGACGGATCCCATGGGAGACATTATGACCAATAACAAACCTTCAATCTTTCCCATTTGGCTTCACAGCTTGTGGGGCAAAATTGCAGTTTTCTTCAGCCTGTATGTTCTGGTTTATTTTAGTTGGGTGATTTTCCATTGGGGTGGAGAAGAAAATGTGGTACTCATCGGCGATCTCTTCTACCTTCCCCTCGATATCATTTCGGTGATTGCAGCGTGGCGAGTGACCACCCAAAAAGAGCTTGATCCGCGCATTCGCCGGGTCTGGCTTCTACTGGGAATCGCCTTGTTTTCCTTCTTCATCGGCGATGTGATTTGGACATACCTGGAAAACGTGCTTGAAGTTCCGCCCTTTCCGGCGCTATCGGACCTCTTTTATCTGCTCTTCCCTCTATTGGCAACAGTCAGCTTGTTTGCCATACCCAGTGCTCCTCTCGACCGGCGCGAACGCTGGGAGTACATCCTGGATATGCTGATCATTATGGTCACAACCAGTATGCTGATGTGGCACTTTCTTATCCAACCCACATCGGCTTCCAGCGCGGGAAACCTGTTGGCACAAGCTATTGCAGTTGCTTATCCGATTAGCGATGTCATTGTGATCGCTGGAATGATCGGCACACTACTCCGCCAACCAGACCGTGATACCCGTTCGGTGCTCTGGTTGCTGGTCACTGGAATGCTCTTCTTCGTTGGCGCAGATATCACCTTTGGATATGCCAGTCTGGCCGGCACGTATGCGACGGGCAGCTGGATTGATGCAGGTTTTAATGTCGCTCATTTGTTTTTCCTATTTGCTGCTCTACGACAAGCATATCGTTCACCTGTCGAGCTGCCAGAGTCTCAATTGATGCTTGCTCTGGATCGGATTACTCGTATGCTTCCTAATCTGACTGTGATAGTCGGCGGCATTCTAGCAATCAGCGTGGCCATCATCAATTTTGGGACAGAAGCAGGCGTGCTCATCGTCGGAACGATCTTGATCGTCATTCTGCTCATGCTAAAGCAGTTCACCCAGCCCAAGATTCAGAGCCGCCTGACTGCTTTCATCCTGATCGCGACGCTCCCCTTACTTGTTGGCGTCACGGCCTATCTTAGTTCAACCGCCGGAGCCGAAATCGAATTGCATGTCAATCGTGATTTACAGGAAGATACGGACACGCTGGCAACAAATGTTTCGACATGGCTGGAGCTTCATGCTCGAACCTTACAGCAGATAGCCTTGCTACCCGATATCATTAGCATGGACGCTTCCCGCCAGCGGCCTGTTCTGCAGGCAATTGCCGCTGCCCATCCCAATTTATTCCTCGTGCAAACCACTAACCTTAGTGGGTTCAATGTAGCTCGCAATGATGACTCCGAGCTCAGAGATTATCACGATCGCGCTTGGTTTACAGAAGCAGTATCGGGCGCGCCGACCACATTTGAGGTATTGATTAGCCGTACCACCGGTAAACCTGCTCTCAATATGTCTGCACCCATTCGCAATGGATCCGGTCAGATCGTGGGGGTGGTTTCTATTGTGAGTGAATTGGATGAAATCAGCGAAGAGGTCATTGAAGTTGAAGCAGGCCGTGGCATTCTGTTTATTGTCGACATTAACAACCGCGTGGTTGCCCATCCGGATTCAGCGTACACAGAGAATGAGCTGCGCGACTTGAGTACATATGCACCGGTCGCTGCCCTGCGAGAAGGACAGACCGGCCAGATCACTTTTTCCGATGAGAATGGCAAGACATGGCGGGCTTATGTAAGCACACTCGATAACGGCTGGGGAATTATCTCGCAACAGCCAGAAGCCGAAGTGCTTGCGCCAGTGTACCGGTTTCAAAGAGCTGCATTCACGTTAATCGCAGTAGGAACAATAAGCATGATCGCCGTGGCATGGTTGACCATTCGACGTACTCTCCAACCACTTGGGATGCTGACGGATGCTGTGTCTGCTCTTGCAGCCGGTGACTTGAGCCGCGTTGCTGAGGTAAAGAGCCAGGATGAGATCGGTATATTGGCAGCTACCTTCAATAACATGACGTCACAATTGCGGAACCTGATTGGTAGTCTGGAGCAGCGCGTGGCAGACCGCACCAAGGCCCTGGCCACCTCCTCCGAGGTGAGCCGGCGTCTTTCTACAATCCTTAATGAACGCCAGCTGATCGTTGAGGTGGTGGAACAGGTCAGAACAGCATTCGATTATTACCACGTCCATATTTATCTGCTCGATGAATCGACTGGAGAACTGGTCATGGCGGGTGGTACAGGCGATGTCGGTGCTGCCATGCTCGGGGGCGGACACAGGATTTCCAGAGGCAAAGGACTTGTGGGGCGCGCGGCAGAAACCAATGTTCCGGTACTGGTGTCTGACACCTCCCAGGATCCGGACTGGCTGCCCAACCCCTTATTGCCCGAAACCAGATCAGAAGCGGCTGTACCGATCGCCGTTACAGACAAAATCCTGGGGGTGTTGGATGTGCAGCACAACATTACCGATGGACTGAAGCAGGAAGATATTGATCTCCTGCAGTCCATCGCAGCTCAGGTGGCAATTGGCATTCAAAATGCGCGCTCATATGCCGAAGCCCGGGAGCGCGCGGATCGCGAAGCACGCATCACGAACATTGGACAGAAGATTCAGGGCACGACCACGGTGGAATCGGCGTTACAGGTAACCGTGCGCGAACTGGGTCGCTCACTTGGTATGAATAACATTCGGGTCATTCTGGATGCCTCGGGCCTTGGCGAGCATGGCAGAAAAACGAGCTAGGCCCGCTCATCACATGAGGAACACTGATTATGACAAAGACACGCAAATCCAATGATGATGAAGAAAAAACGATAAAGGAAACTATTCAGAAGCGATTCAAGAGCATATTCTCAGGGAAAGGTCAGCCGCTTTCGAATATGAGCATCCAGGAAGTGGAAGCATTGCAGGCGCGTGTTGCAGAAGCCGAAGCGAAGCTGGCAAATCAATCGCAGTTGGAGAAAACCGCCTCGACAATTAGCCAGGAATCCGTTCCGCAAAGCGCAGTGCCTGAGCTGGAAAAAGATGTTCCGGCAAACGTCACGATACAACCTGTGATACAGAAAAACGCCAATCGCCGTTTCGGACTGGGTACCAAAGTGCCGTTGATCGTCATTGGCATATTGACATTTGCGTTTCTGGTCGCTACGGTTTTGAGTGTGTGGATCTCGCGAACAGCTCTGGTAAAGACCCTAAAAGAAACACTTATGCTCCAGACCGCCTCACAGACCGAAATCATCCGCTCTCACCTGATCTGGACAAGAAGCATGGCTGTGGATTTGGCGGCGGCAGCCGGAGTTACTGATTATAGTGAAGAGACCATTCTCAAGATCATCGAATCCACTCTGGCCCAAAATAATCAGGTGGTCGGGTCCACAATTGCCTATGAACCTTATCAATTCGACCCTACCATGCGCTACTGGGCACCTTATTACAATCGCCTCGATGACGGATCGTTACAATTCACGCAGCTGGGAACTCCGGAAAATAACTATCACGCACAGGATTGGTATAGGCTCGCAAAAGAAGCAAACAGAATCATTTTGTCGCCACCGTATTTTGACATCGGGGGTGCAAAAATCTGGATGGTCACCTGGAGCGTACCTTTTTTTGACGCTGATGGAGGCTTGAAGGGTGTTGCCACAACAGATATCGCTTTTTCTCAAACACAGCAAATTGTGCGGCAGATCGAGGTAGGGCAAAAGGGCTATGCCTTCTTGATAGACAGTCAGGGCACAATCCTGGGGATTGGAGACAACGGGGGTACGTACCAGATTATGGTTGATTCTATGCTGTCCTCTCCAACATCCTCCGAAGCCAAAACTTGGACGGACTTGGTCCAATCAATGATGAAAGGCAGTTCTGGCTTCGCTGAAGTCACAGACCCCCAGGGACAGCCCATGTTTGTTGCATACGAGCCAATCGGACTCGATACTGGATGGTCACTTGGGCTGGCATTTCCGCAGACAGAACTGTTTCGACCTGCCACACAACTGCAAAACACTCTTATTATCTTCGCAATTGCCGTGGTAATCGTCTTCGCGGTCGTCTTGTACTTCTTCACTCGATCCATTACACGTCCTCTCCAACGCCTGGCTTACTATGCCGCCGGGCTTGCACGCAGGGAATTTCGTTTGATGCATGGAAAACTGGCAGAGCCAATTCAGTTAAAGACCCATGATGAGATAGAGGATCTGGCACATGCTTTCAATCACATGGCAACTGAGGTAGCTCTTGCATTTGAGAAGCTGGAAGAAAGAGTCGTGGAACGCACTCATGATCTGGAGCTGGCATCAGAGGTTGGTCGAACTGCTACAGAAAAGGTAATGGATTTGTCAGAGATGCTGATGGACGTTGCAGAGATGATTCGCTCAAGATTCGATTTGTATTACACCCAAATCTATCTGACGGATCCTGCAGGGCAGAAACTCACCTTGCGCGCCGGAACTGGCGAGGTAGGAAAGGAATTATTGCAACGTGGGCATTCCCTGACGATCAGTACCGGCTCGTTAAATGGACGCGCCGTCATTGAAAAAGAGGCGCAGGTTGTTGCTGATACAAGAGAAAGTCCGGGTTTCATGCCTAACCGGTTACTTCCAAATACACAGTCCGAAATGTGCGTCCCTCTCATCGTCAGCGGCAAAGTGGTGGGTGTACTCGATGTGCAAAGCGAGAGACCGGGTGCATTGTCCGAAAGCAACTTGCCTGCATTCCAGGCCCTGGCCGGACAGTTAGCCATTGCCATTCAAAACACTGTTTTGTTTGCAGAAGTTCAGGAAGCCCGTGCTGAAGTCGAGTCGCAGGTTCGCCGCCTCACAGAACAGGGATGGGGCGACTTCTTGAATGCCATCGATCGCGGTGAAAAAATAGGTTTTGCCTTTGAACACAGCGAAATCGTGCGCTTGCAGCCAGCGACTCTGACAAAAGAAGATCGCGGATTGAGCATTCCATTGAATGTCACCGGAACCAAAGTCGGGGAGATTCACCTTCCTATCCAGCCGGATCAATCCTGGACAGATAAGGAACTGGAACTGATCCAGGCCACGGGCGCGCAACTGGCCCAACACGTTGAAAATTTGCGATTACTTGCACAGGCTGAGCGATATCGGGCCGAGGCAGAACAGGCACTCCAGCGCCTCACTCACCAAGGATGGGATGCCTTCCTGAAGAACCACAACCGACTCGAGCCGGGTTATGTTTTCGATCTAACAGAAGTCAGGCCGCTGTCTGCGCAAAGTAACGGTCATTCCGATCATGCAATCCGGCAACCCATGTCAGTTGGCAATCAGGTCATCGGCGAGTTGGCAGTACATGTTCCCGGACGATCGGAAGAAGCTGCCGAAGTGATCGCAGCCGTAGCCGAACAGCTCAGCAGCCACATCGAAAATCTGCGACTTTCCGAGCTCAATGAACAACATGCCCAGCGTGAACGGACGCTGCGTCAGATCACGAGCGCCTTGCGCAGTTCGAACAACCCAGCGACCATCATGCGGACGGCTGTTCGCGAGCTCGGAACGATTCTTGGCCGCAGGACAGTCGTTCAACTGGCAAGCCCGCAGGCTGTCCAGATCAAATCTTGCCCAGACAATGAAAACGAATCAGACGCTGCTGCCTATCCAGGATGAATAGTGCAGTCGGAGGTTATGAATGGCGACAATCAATGGAATTCTGAGAGGCAACGGTCATAAGGAAGCCGAAGAACATGGGCTGGCAAGTCTGCATTTGCTGCCGTTGATTATGAACAATATTCCTCAGGCAATCTTCTGGAAAGACAAGGATTTGGTCTATCTGGGCTGTAATCAGGCCTTTGCAGAAGATGCAGGTTTTTCCTCCCCCGAGGAGGTTGTTGGCAAGACGGATTTCGATATGCCCTGGAAGGAACAGGCTGAACTTTACCGTGCAGATGATTGGCTGGTCATGCAAAGTGGCAATTCCAAGCTTAACTATGAAGAGCCTCAGACCACTCCTGACGGTTCCATCCTCTGGTTGCGCACCAGCAAAATTGCTGTGCAGGAGAATGGTGAAACCGTAGCGGTGTTAGGGATGTATGAGGATATCACTGCTCAAAAACAGGCAGAGAAGTCATTACAACAGAGTGAAGCCACTCTTTCATCGGCATTGCGCGTGGCTCAAATGGGACACTGGGAGTTTGACATTGCCGCTCAGACGTTCACCTTTAACGACCAGTACTATGCTTTACATGGCAGGACTGCCGCGGAAGTGGGCAGCTACCGGATGAGCGTGCAAAGGTTTGCCCAGGAATTCGTCTATCCTGAGGATGGGCCAATTGTAGGACAGGCAACCCAGCAAGCTATCGAAAGCACAGATCCGGACTTTCAGGTTCGTACAGAAGCTCGCATCCTGCATGCAGATGGCAATCCGCGCTGGGTCTCGGTGTGGTTTCGCGTTGTGAAGGATAGCCAGGGGCGGACCATCAAGCTACACGGCGTAAATCAAGATATTACCGAGCGAAAGCGCGCCCAAGAACTCCTGCAGCAAAGTGAAGCAACTCTATTATCTGCCTTGCGTGTGGCTCAAATGGGTCACTGGGAGTTTGACATCGCGAGCCAGATGTTTATACTCAACGACCAGTATTACTCTCTGCATGGAACAACCGCTCAGGAAGTGGGAGGATATCAGCTCAGCGTTCAACGATTTGCCCAGGAATTTGTCCATCCGGAAGATGCTGCGGTAGTAGGTCAGGCTACGCAACAAGCCATCGAGGCTACAGATCCTAATTTCCATGTTCAAATCGAAGCTCGTATCCTGAGGGCCGATGGCAAGCCGCGTTGGGTCACGGTATGGTTCCGTATCGAGAAAGATGCGCAAGGCCGGACGATTAAGCTACATGGCGTAAGTCAGGATATTACCGAGCGCAAGCAATTAGAGGCGCAAGTTCGAGAAGCCTACGAACGCCGGGGGCTCCAGGTCCAACTCTCGACTCAGGTCTCCCAGTCCATTGCCGGCGCAGCAAGCCTGGAAGAGTTATATGAACGCGTGGTGATGCAAGTCAAAGAACAGTTTGGCTATTACCACACACAGCTTCTCCGCTACGATCCGGCCCAGGAGGCTGTGGTGCTGGTCACCGGCTATGGTGATGTGGGAGCAAAAATGCTGGCAGCCGGACACCGCCTGCCGATGGGCGAAGGCCTGATCGGTACGGCTGCGGCGACAGGAGAAACGATCGTGCGTTCTGCCCTGCGAAACGACCCTGACTGGCAAGCTAACCCCCTGCTGCCAGAGACAAAAGGTGAAATCGCAATTCCGATCAAACTTGGAGGCGCGATTCTGGGCGTGCTCGATGTGCAAAGCAGCACGGCCGGAGCACTCGATGCAGATGACCAGCTGCTCCTAGAGGGTTTGTGCGGGCAGATCGCGACCGCCATCGAGAGCACCCGCTTGCGCCAGGAAATGTCTGAACGGTTAGAGGAAATCAATCGTCTGTATCGTGCTATGAGCCATGAAGGCTGGCAAAACTATCGGGAGACCGCAGATATCCCAACCAGCTTCATGTTCGACCAGGGTGGTCTGCGACCCGCTCAAGATACCAGCTTAGCAGAAGAGCTTTTTGCCAATATCCCTCTGACGGTGCCCGGTGGAGAAGTGATCGGGTTGCTCGCTGTAGCCGATGACCCCGAGCGACCGATTTTGCCAGAAGATCAGGCCTTCCTCGAACAGGTTGCCGAGCAAGTTGCCCTGGCGTTAGAGAGTGCCCGTCTCTTTGAGCAAACGCAACTCGCTCTTGCCATCACGCAGGAAAGTGAAACGCGGCTCTCGGAAGCTCTGGATATTGCCAAGCTTGCCAATTGGGAATATGACCTTGGAAGAGACAGATTCATCTTCAATGATCATTTTTATTCTATCTTTCGCACAACAGCAGAACAAGTAGGCGGCTACGAACTGTCGTCCGCGGAATATTCTCAGTTATTTGTCCATCCAGATGATGCGCCCATCGTTGGGCTTGAGATCGGAAAGGCTGTTGCCGCTACAGATCGGCATTCCACCACGAAAGTAGAACACCGCTGTCTTTTCGCAGATGGTAGTGTAGGTTATATGTCTGTAGCTGTGAATATCGAACGAGATGAAAACGGCAAAATTACCCGCTGGTACGGCGCCAACCAGGATATTACGGAACGGAAGCGCGCTGAAGAAACGATCAAGGCAGAACAGCAGCGTACAAAGACCATTTTGGAATCCGTCACGGTCCCCATGGTGATCACACGGCTTTCCGACAATCATTTGACCTTTGTCAATGGCCCGGCACTCGAGGCAACTCAATTCAGCTACGATCAGGTAATCAATCAACCTTCACCAGACTTTTATGCCAACCCGGAAGATCGGAAAAAATTCATTACCGAGCTACGAACAAGTGGAACGGTTTCCGATATGGTCGTACAGCTGCTGCGTGTCAATGGAGAGGTATTCTGGGCTCTTCTGTCTGCGCAAGTTTTCGATTATCAGGGTGAAGCATCCATCTTGACCACATTTATGGATATCACAGACCGGATTCGCGCCCAGGAAGCCCTTGCAAAACGTGCCACAGAGCTTGCAACAGTGGCCCAGGTCGGTACAGCCACATCCACCATGCTCGATCCGGATAAGCTGCTTCAGGCCGTTGTGGACCTGACGAAGGAACGGTTTGGGCTTTATCATGTCCATATCTATCTGGCGGATGAGACCTGGCAAACCCTGCTCCTGGCTGCCGGCGCCGGTGAGGTCGGGCAACAAATGGTGTCCGATGGCTGGAACATTCCGATGGGGCATGAGAGCTCCATTGTCGCGGAGGCCACGCGCACCCGCCAACCTGTCATTGCCAACGATGTGCATCGAGATAAAGAGTCCAGCTTCCTTTCGAACCAGCTCCTGCCAGACACGCACTCTGAAATGGCGGTGCCGATCATCGTCGGTGAGAAGCTGCTGGGTGTATTCGATGTACAGTCCGATGTAACGGGATACTTCACGGAAGAAGACGCCAACATCTACATTACACTCGCATCTCAGGTTGGTGTTGCCCTGCAAAATGCCCGTCTGTATGTGGAACAGGCCGCAACCCTGACCCAGGTACGCGAGCTCGATAAGCTCAAATCATCCTTCCTCGCCAACATGTCTCACGAGTTGCGTACGCCCTTGAACTCTATCCTCGGCTTTACGGATGTGATGCTAGAAGGATTGGATGGTGACCTTACCGAAAACATGGATAACGACCTGCGCCTGATCCAGAAAAACGGACAGCACCTGCTGCACCTCATCAACGACGTGTTGGATATGGCCAAGATCGAGGCCGGACGCATGAATCTAAACCCGGAGAGCTTCAAAGCGTATGAGGTCTTGGAAGAAGTGGCCAGCATCACGTCCACGCTGGCAAGTGAAAAGAACCTCGCCCTCTTCATCGAAGAAGACTCCGATCAGGATGTGAAGATTTATGCAGACCGCACGCGTCTTCGCCAGGTCATGATCAACCTTGTCAACAACTCAATCAAATTTACCGAAACGGGCAAGATTGCCATCAAAGTCGCCCCCATGGAGGACGCACGGGTCCTGATCACTGTAAAAGACACCGGGATCGGCATCGCGCCTGACAAACTGGATGCCATCTTCCAGGAGTTTACACAGGTCGACTCCTCCACCACTCGTAAAGCGGGCGGTACGGGCCTGGGTCTGCCGATCAGCCGCCGACTCGTCGAGATGCATGGCGGCCGCCTGTGGGCAGAGAGCACGGGCATTCCTAGAGAAGGCTCTGTCTTCTTCGTAGAACTGCCTCTTGAAGCTCGCATCACCGAGGTCGTCGAAAAGCAGGAAAAAGCAAAATGACACTGCCTAATTATCTGGAATGCAACACCTGCGGCCACCAGCAGCCTTACGAGCCTTTTCAACCTGCTGTGTGCAAAAAATGTGATTCACAGTGGGTGGAAGCGCGCTATGACTACGATGCATTCAAACGTGAGATCCTGCGCGGCTTTCCGAACCGTCCTTCGAACATGTGGCGTTATCAGGATGTACTCCCGTTGAAGGATCCCGTCTCGCTGGATCTTTACCCGGCCGGCGGGACTCCTCTGTGGCTTTCGCAGCGCTTCGGACGCGGGCTGGGGCTTGAGTCCGTCTACATCAAGGATGAGCGCTACGGCCCGACCAGCTCCTTCAAGGACCGCCAGGCTGCCGTCGCGGTCGCGGCGATGCTCGAAAACGGAGTCCGTGAAGCTGTGGTGGCCTCCACAGGGAACGCGGCGGTCGCCTACGCCGCGGCCTGCGCACGGGCCGGAATCAAGCTCTGGGTGTTTATGACCAGCCTGGTGCCGCAGGAAAAGCTGCGCGAAGCGGCCCTGTTTGGCGCGGAGGTCATCCGCGTCAGCGGCAATTACGATCAAACCAAGCAGATCGCGTCGCAATTTGCACAACGCCGTCATTTGTTACTTGACCGCGGCGCCACGTCAATCCCGGCCCGCGAGTCCATGAAGACGATTGCCTATGAGATGGTTGAACAGCTCGGCTGGCGCGCGCCCGACTGGTATATCCAGGCCGTCAGCGGCGGTCTGGGTCCGCTCGGCGTCTATCAAGGCTTTAAAGAAATGTATGCCATGGGATTAATTAATCGGATCCCAAAACTGGGAATTATTCAGGCGGAAGGTTGTGCACCCATGGTCCGGGCGTTTAAGTCTGGCAGCGATACTGCGGAAGCGGTCATTCCCGATACGCGCATTACCATCCTCTCCACCGGCGACCCCGGAAAGGCGTATACTTATCTCTGGAACCTGACCCGTCAGTTTGGCGGCGTGATGGAATCCGTCACAGACGCGGAGGCCTTTGCGGCCATGCGTGCGCTCGCCAAAAGCGAAGGCATGGCCGTCGAACCGGCCACAGCCGTCGCCTTCGCGGGGCTGGAAAAGTTGATCCACACCAATGTGATCGCCCAGGATGAGACCGTCATTGTCAATTGCACAGGGCATACGTTCCCGGTCGAGAAGCATGTGCTAGGCGATCAGTGGGCTGTGGACGTGCATCTGAGCAAAGACCAGTCCCCTGCCCCGCGCGAAGGACTGCAATCCGCTCTGGAGAACCTTGATGAGAAGACGACGACGGTACTACTGGTCGATGATAACTCGGATGACGCGCTGCTGATCCGCCGCCTGCTCGAAGGGCATAAAGCCTACCGCGTTCATCACGCCAAAGATGGCTGGGAAGGCCTGGCAATGGCGCGGCAGAAGCTGCCCGACCTCATCGTCACCGATCTGACCATGCCCGGCATCGATGGCTTTGGCCTGGTGGAAGAGCTGAAGCTGGACCCGCGCACCCGGGATATTCCGGTAGTGGTCGTCAGCGCGAAGGATATTACACCCGATGAACGAAGACGGCTGAATGGACATATCGAGGCCGTCTACCAAAAAGGCTCACTGCCTCCCCGCAAATTTGTGGACGAGGTGGTACAAGTTCTTGAAGAGAAATGTATTGAGTAAGGAGAATGGATTCTATGGGCAACAACGTACTTTACATCGAAGACAACCCGGATAACATGCGGCTCGTGCAGCGTGCCCTGGAGGCTCGCGGGTATCGTCTTCTGCAGGCCGTGAATGGATTGAACGGCGTAAACCTGGCGGAGCAGGAGGAAGTGGACTTGATCCTGCTGGATATCAACCTGCCCGATATCGATGGCTATGAAGTGGCGCGGCGCATCCGGAGCAGCTCAAAGTCTGCGCTGCTGCATACTCCCATCATTGCCATTACAGCCAACGCGCTCAAGGGCGATGCCGAAAAAGCGCTGGATGCCGGTTGCGATGTATACATGTCAAAGCCGATCAACATCCGCGAGCTGTGGGCACGGGTGGAAGCATTCGTTCCAATGCCGTAAAGATAGCGAGAAAAGCAAACCTTCGTGAAACATCTTTTCACTCCTCCTTTGGGAAGTCAATGACCCAATCTTATCTTTCTCATTTGGAATGCTCTGGCTGTGGCAAGCAGTATACGCACAACGAGATCCATACCTTTTGCCCGTTATGCCAGTCCCCTCTTTTATCTATTTACGACCTGAAGAGGGCCCGCGAAAGCGTCGACCGGGATGAAATCACGCGCCGCAAAAGAGGTATGTGGCGCTGGCACGAGTTACTTCCCGTTTTGCATCCGGAGAATCAGATTTTCCTTGGTGAAGGGGATGCGCCTCTGCTCCTGCTGCCGCGCCTGGGGAAAGAGCTGGGGCTTGCCCATCTGTATGTAAAGGATGAGAGCAGTAACCCAACAGGCTCTTTTAAAGCACGCGGCCTGGCTGCGGCCGTCTCTAAGGCCAAAGAGCTAGGCGTGGAGAAAGTGATCATTCCAACCGCAGGCAATGCCGGGGGAGCGATGGCCGCGTATGCCGCACGGGCAGGGTTGCGCGCTCACATTTTTATGCCTAAAGACACTCCATTTGCCAATATCGAAGAGAGCCGCATGGCAGGCGCAGAAGTGATCCTGATCGACGGTCTGATCAACGATGCTGCGGGCATGGCTGGCGAAAAAGCTCGCGCCGAAGGCTGGTTTGACGTTTCCACATTCAAGGAACCCTACCGTGTAGAGGGCAAAAAAGTGATGGGCTATGAACTGGCTGAAGCCTTCGACTGGGAATTGCCGGAGGTGATTGTGTATCCCACCGGCGGCGGCACAGGCCTGGTGGGTATGTGGAAAGCCTTTGCCGAGCTCGAGGCTCTGGGCTGGCTGAACAATACAAAACGACCGCGTATGGTCTCTGTACAGGCTGATGGCTGCGCGCCGGTTGTTAAGGCTTTTGAGCAACACGCCACGTTTTGCGATTTTTGGACCGGCGCCCAAACGATTGCCTCCGGATTACGTGTTCCCAAGAGCTTTGCCGATCACTTGATCTTGCAAGATATCTACGAGAGCCAGGGCACCGCCGTGGCTGTCAGCGATGAAGCCATCCTCGAATCGCAAAAGCAGTTGGCGGGCATGGAGGGCATCTTTGCCGCCCCGGAGGGCGCTGCAACCCTGGCCGCCCTGAAAGAACTCATAAAACAGGGCTGGCTGCATCCAGAAGAACGGATCGTCTTATTCAATACCGGATCAGGTTTGAAGTATCTCGATCACAAGAGTTGAACTGTGTATACAACCAAGAGTGCGGCATGCTGATGCCGCACTCTTGGTTTAAGCTTGCTGTGTATTGTAAGATACAGGGACGACTCACATCCCACTCACAATGTAGAAAACCTTGGAATCACGGGATTAACCGTGGATATTACGGTGCTGCCGCAGTCCATAACACTTTTGATAACTCGGTAGAGCTGTTTATCAAGTAGACTCGTGAAAGTGTTCAGCATTTTTTAAGAAAAGCGTTGCTTGACTTGGGAATTGAGTTGTGAAATAATGTAAACGGTTACAGTAAACGGTTACATAACATCATGACTCGACGTTCCTCCTCCGTTACCATTCGCGACGTGGCCAGACAGGCAGGTGTCTCGGTAGCCACCGTAAGCCGATATATCAATCGAAACGCCCCTGTTTCGGCTGAAGTAGCGGAACGCCTAAACCAGGTCATGAGTGATCTCAGATATGTGCCGCACGCTGCAGCACGGCATCTGGCCACCCGCAAAACCCGTGTCATTGGACTGCTGCTGAACAACCTGCATAATGACTTCTTCGTACCGCTCTTAAATGGTATTGAAGGTGTGATCCGCAAAAAAGAGTATAACTTGATCGTAGCCACCTATCACGCAAATAGCCGCAATGCCACGACTCCGCCGATAGGGCCGCATAATACGGATGGGTTATTGGTTTTTTCAGATGGTCTTGTCGATGAAGACCTGGCTGCTTTAAACGCGAATGGTTTTCCCATGGTGCTGCTGCACCGCACATCCCCCTATGCTTTAGATATCCCCAGCGTAACAGTTGAAAACATAGAAATCACACACAGACTCGTGGAACACCTGATTCAGGTCCACGGAAAACGCCGCATTTTGTTTGTGCGTGGGCCCGTCCACCAGGAAGACTCAAACCGCCGCGAGATGGGCTATAAGTCTGCTCTGGCGGCCAATGGGATCCCGTTTGACGAGGATCTGGTGCTGAACGGAGAGTTCGAACGCGACATTGCTTACGAAGTGCTGAATGATTTTCTCAGCAGCGCAAAGCAGGTCGCGTTCGATGCTGTATTTACAGGTGATGACGATGCCGCCATCGGCGTTCTGAAAGCCTTACATCAGCATGGCTACCGGATTCCCGAAGACGTAGCGGTCGTTGGCTTTGATGATCTGGGTTTTGCACCTTTCTTAAACCCTCCCCTGACTACGGTTCGTGCCCCGACCGAGTCGGTAGGAAGAATTGCTGCTGAAAAACTGTTCGCACTCCTCGAAAATCAATCTCCAAATGGAGCAGTCATCCTTCCTACTGAAATCATCTTTCGTCGTTCATGTGGCTGTCATTCATGAACACCATCATTCGAAAGGAGGTGGTAACCGCAGCCAAACCTTCTGCACTGACTTTTCTGACCATTTCTAATCAAAATCCTAAGTAGAGGAGAAAATTTCACCATGAAGAAACTTTTGTTTGTGCTGTCCCTGTTGCTCATCGCATCCATGGTTCTGACCGCGTGTGGTGGCGGTCAGCCTGCGGCGACAGAAGAAGCCCCTGCGGCAACGGAAGCTGCGGAAACCGAAGCCCCCGAAGCGACGGAAGCCCCGGCTACTGAAGAAGCTGCCTCCGGCGACAAAGTTCAGATTCGCTGGTTCGTCGGTCTTGGTACCGGTACTGATCCGGCACAGCTTCCCGCGCAGGAAAAGGCGGTTGCCGATTTCAACGCCTCCCAAGACGAGATCGAACTTGTCCTCGAAGTAGTGCCCTACGATAGTGCCTATGCCACACTCGCTACTCAAATCGCATCAGGCGCCGGCCCCGATATCATCGGACCCGTGGGCGTGGGTGGTTCGAACGCTTTCTACGGCCAATATCTTGATCTGACGCCCTACATCGAGTCGACTGGCTTCGATACGAGCGTCTACGAACCCGCACTGATTGAGTTCTATCAGACGGAAGAGGGCCAAGTCGGCTTACCCTTCCTTGTCTTCCCGGCCGCAGTGTACTATGTGCCATCCATGTTCGATGAGGCTGGACTTGAGTATCCTCCTGCCAACTATGGCGACAAGTACACGCTCGATGGCACGGAAGTGGACTGGAATTGGGAGACCTTCGTCGAGGTTGCCAAGCGCCTGACCGTCGATGTGAACGGCGCGAACGCTACCGATGATGGCTTTGATCCCACGCAGATGGTCCAGGTAGGGTACGCCAACCAGTGGCAGACCCATGTCGCCTACCAGGCTAGCTATGTATCTGGCGGCGCCGACATCGTTGAAGGTGAAGAGGGCAACTACGAATCCGCGATGCCCGATAGCTGGAAGGAAGCAAACCAGTTGGTATACGACGGCATGTGGGGTGAACAACCGTTCATGGCCACCGGCCCGCTCGCGGGCGCCCCCGAGTTTGGGAATGGCAACCTGTTCAACTCTGGCAAGGCCGCCATGGCGATTACCCCGCTCTGGTACACCTGCTGCTTGGATCAGTTCAGAGATGCTGGCTTTGAATTCAATGCCGGCATCCTGCCCCTTGGCGCCGATGGTGAACCTCACGGCCGTGTGGATGCCGATACGATCCGCATTTGGAAGGGCACACCCCATCCCGAAGAAGCCTTCAAGGCGCTGAGCTATCTGATCGGACCGGAAGGCACGCAGACCTTAGTAATCGGCACCGATGAAGTACCGGCTGCCTACAGTGGTCTGCCTGCTGACCCGGCATACCAGCAACCCTACATCGACGGCCTGTTGGAGCGTTATCCATTCACAACCGCTGAAACCTGGGATACCTTTAAGGCTGGTCTTGCCTACCCGGATTCCCCCAGTGCGGAACAGTGGCAGCCCAACTGGAACGAAGCCTGGGCCCGCCAACAGACCTTCTTCGATCTCATTCAGAACACCCCTCCCGATCAACTGGACTTCGATGCCGAATGGCAGAAGATGGTTGACGATTTGAACGCGATCTACGCCAAGTAATTTGCCAATGTTATACTCCGGGCGGGTCAGTCCTACGGATTGACCCGCCCGGATATCTCGACTTTCTGTAGAGAAAGGACCCGCCATGATTGAGCAGCTTTCCAATTTCCGAAATTCACTCCCATCTCTAAAGTCTTTTCGTAACATGTCGCCTTTGGCGCGCAGGGAGCTCAGGCAGGGGTTGTGGTTCCTTTCCCCATGGATTTTTGGTTTCCTCGTGTTTGTGCTGCTACCCATTCTTGCAACATTCTTTTTTACTTTTATTAATCTTAAGATCACGGATGGAATCGCAAGCACCCCAAAGTGGGTCGGTTTTGACAACTACAGATATTTATGGAATGACAATCAGGCTGGCGTAAATCCTTCGACCTGGTTCAGGGGCGGCACACCTGGCGCGTTATGGGTTACTCTCGCATTCGGGCTCATAGCGCTTCCCGTAGGAATCTTTTTACCTCTGGGAGTCGCTTTGTTGATGAACAACAAACATCTTAAAGCGCCGATGTTCTTTCGCAGTCTGTTTTATATGCCCTATATTGTCCCCTTTGTGGCTGCAGTTTTCCTGTGGGGCGGTATGCTCAATTCTCAAACAGGCTGGATCAACCGCTTCCTGGTTGAAGTGATTGGCCTGTCGAAGGACAGTGTGCCACAGTGGGCGAACAGTGGCGCAGGCGAATGGGGGTGGATCTACGCGACGTATGTCATTATGGGGATCTGGGGGATTGGCAACGCCATGTTAATCATGCTCGCAGGTCTGCAGGGCGTTCCAACCGAGCTGTATGACGCCGCAAAAGTGGACGGCGCCAATGGCTGGCAGACATTCTGGAAGGTGACCTTTCCCATGATCTCCCCTGTCATTTTTTATAACCTGACGTTAAGTATTGTCGGCTTATTCCAATATTTCCTGGTACCGCTGGTAGTGAATCAGGGCAACGGCAGGCCCGGTGGTTTCACTATGTTCTATAACCTGTACTTATTCAGGAATTTCTTCTTATTCCAAAATATGTCCTATGGGGCGACACTGGCCTGGGTGCTGTTCTTGATCATCCTGGCCGTGACCATCCTTCTTTTCTGGTCAGCAAAATACTGGGTTTATTACGCCAGCGAAACCCGTTCGTAAGGAGCAAGCGACCATGAAACTATCAAGCGTACAAACTACGGATAATGTCAATGCCGCATCTGACAGTATGCGCAAGGACAAAGTGAAAATGAGACTTTCGCGTTTGCAGCTAAAGAACGGACTGAATGCAACCTTTGTCACGGCACTCACCATTGCCATCCTGACCATCTTCCTGGCTCCTTTTGCGTTCATGATTCTAACCTCGCTCAAGACGCAGGATCAGATTTCTATCGTCGGTGCGCCCATCTGGCCTGCGAAGCCTCCGGTTTATGAATATAACGGTAAGAATGTTGAGGTGTTCAGCGTACCTTTGGCAAAGTGCGATGGGTTTGATCCCGGGACAGGAGCAATGGGAAGTTTGGCGCTCGTTAAGAAAGGTCAAAAGGCGAGTGTCTTCCTGGATCCTGATGATACTGGGCGAGGCGAATTCACGTGTGCTGTCTCCTGGCGCGCCCTGGATCGTGCCTGGGAATTCTCTCCCACCTGGAGCAACTACCAGGAAGTCTGGGAGACAATCAACTACCCGCGCCTGATGTGGAACACGACCTTTTACGCAATCGCCACCACCATTGCCGTGTTGATTTCATGCACACTTGTGGCCTTTGGGTTTTCACGGTTCCGCTTCCCCGGCCGCGACTTCCTGTTCATCGTTTTGATCTCCACGATTTTCCTTCCCGCAGCCGTGACTGTCATTCCGACATACACCTTCTTCCAGAGGCTCGGCTGGGTCGGCACCTGGCTTCCGCTCATTGTGCCCGCGTTTTTTGCCAATGCCTATGATGTGTTCCTGTTGCGCCAATATTTCATGACGCTGCCCCGCGAACTCGATGAGGCCGCGATGATCGATGGCGCCAGTCCTCTGAGAGTCCTGTGGTCCGTCATCATTCCTCAGTCCTATCCGGCATTAATGGCCGTCACGGTCTTTCATATTGTGTATGCCTGGAATGATTATTTTGGTCCTCTGATTTATCTGTCGACCAATCGCGATGCCTGGCCCATTTCTATTGCTCTTCAAAGCTTCAATGGGATTTATGGACAAAGACCGCAGCTCATTCAGGCAGGAGCATTGATGGCATTGATAGCGCCGTTGATTCTCTTTATGGTCGCGCAGCGCTTCTTCGTGCAGGGGATCGTCATTACCGGGGTCGAGAAGTAATATGCTAAAGGTCGCGGTCATTGGCGGAGGTTCCACCTATACACCCGAGCTGGTCAATGGATTTCTTGCGCGCCTTGCCGAGTTTCCGCTCGATGAGCTCTGGTTGATGGATATCGATGAGGAGCGATTACAAGTCGTTGGAAGTTTTGCACAACGGATGGTGGAAGCCAAAGGCTCCCCATTCAAAGTCATCCTTTCTACAAATCAAAGAGAATCTGTCAAAGATGCAGACTATGTGACCACGCAGCTGCGCGTGGGACACATGGAAGCCCGCCGGCGCGACGAATACCTGGGACTGCGACATGGTCTCATCGGGCAGGAAACAACCGGTATTGGCGGAATGGGCAAAGCCTTGCGCACCATTCCTGTGGTCTTGAAGATTGCTCAGGATATCAGAGAAGTCGCCAAGCCTGGAACCGTGTTGGTTAATTTCACCAATCCCGCGGGGCTTGTTACACAGGCGTTGAGCAAGTATGCACCTGATGTCCCTGCGGTCGGCGTCTGTAATGTCCCCATCACAACCAAGATGCACATCATCGAGGGGCTCGAACAGGCAACCGGCAAAAAGATCGACCCAGATCACACGGAGCTGAAGACTCTGGGCTTGAACCATCTTTCGTGGCACCGCGGCTTTACCATTGACGGAGAAGATGTCTGGCCCCAGGTGATGCAGGGCTTCATTGCAGACCTAAAGAAAGAAACCGAGCCTGAATGGGATCCGCGGACGATCGAAATCCTGCGGATGATCCCCAATTACTATCTCCAGTATTTCTATTACACAGATAAGAAATTGAAATCACAGGAGAAATGGCCGCCCTCACGCGCCGAAGAAGTGATCGAAGTCGAGAAGGATCTTCTGCGTGAATACGCGGATCCAAATCTCAAAGAACCGCCCGCCGATCTGATGAAGCGCGGCGGGGCATATTACTCGACAGTGGCAACACAGCTCTTGAACGCGCATTACAACGATCTGGGTGAAACCCATGTCGTGAACATTCGGAATGATGGCGCGGTAAAGGAATGGCCGGCAGACTGGGTGCTGGAAATCCCATCTACCGTGAAAAAGAGTGGCATCACTCCCCTGCCTACCGAGCCGCTGCCAGCTTCCTGTTTCGGTTTAATTTCAGCAGTGAAAGCGTACGAGCTGCTGACCGTTGAAGCCGCCGTTCATGGAGACCGCGAGGCCGCGTACCAGGCTTTATTGGTACATCCCCTGGGGCCAAAAGCAGACAGAGTGCAGGCAGTGCTCGATGATCTTCTCGAAACGCACAGAGAGCATCTGCCCCAGTTCTGGAATTAACCCACGAAATCAAAAGGGGCGACCCCACCGGGCGCCCCTTTATTCACTACTACACTATGCCTTACTATCTCGGCGCTGATCTTGGCTCTACCAAGACTCACACTCTCATTGTCGATGAAACGGGACGCGCACTGGGGTTTGGTGAAAGCGGACCGGGCAACCACGAATCGGTTGGATACGACGGTATGCTCCAATCCATGCAAATAGGAATGGAGCAGGCATTGCACGCGGCCGGCTTGAAAAAGGAAAATATAGCGGGAGCAGGCTTTGGTGTGTCCGGCTACGATTGGCCATCAGAGATCGAAGCAACAGCCGCCGTCATCGATCAGCTCGCGCTGCAGGCGCCGTACAAATTCGTCAACGATGCCGTCCCTGGGCTCATCGCCGGTTCGGAGGAAGGCTGGGGCGTGGTCGTTGTTTCAGGGACCGGATCCAACTGCCGCGGTTGGGACCGCGATCATCAGCGTGAGGGACGCGTCACTGGACACGGCGTGTTGATGGGCGAAGGGGCAGGAGCCTCTGAACTGATGCATCGCTGTATGCAGTTCATCGGCTATTCATGGACGAAGCGCATGCCCAAGACCGCTCTGGCAGATGCGATGGTCGCCTACGTGGGTGCCAGAGACCTCGAAGATCTAATGCGCGGGTACACCACTGACGAATACCATGTTAGCGCCGATGCGGCTCCGATTGTCTTCCGTGTTGCTCAAGAAGGTGATGAGGTAGCTCACAATCTTATTCGCTGGGCAGGTAGCGAATTGGGGGAAATGGCCAATGCAGTGATCCGCCAGTTGGAGTTTGAAAATCTTGCCTTTGACGTGGTCATGACAGGCAGTATGTTTGAAGGCGGCGCGAGTCTCATCGAACCCATGCGCGCCACGATCCACAAACTGGCACCAAAAGCCCGTCTGGTGCGATTAAAAATTCCCCCTGTAATTGGCGCTGTCATCCTCAGTATGGAAGCAGCTGGATTTAAAGCAACCCCCGAAATCCGCAAGACCATGAATGACAGCATCTCAGTCCTGAGAAATGTTCCTGTGAGATAGCCATGACGACCATTGAATTCACTGCGATTCCAGACACAGATGAGGATTACAACCTCCAGCTTGAGTTGCTGACAGCCTTCAAAAAGCAGACAGGTATAGAAGTAAAACTTACCCGTCTGGATTGGAGTAATGCCTGGCAGGTGCTGATCAATATTTCAACACATGGCCAGGGCGCCGATATATCCCATGTGGGTTCTACCTGGGTCAGTAGTCTGGTCAGCATGAATGCTCTTCGCCCCATTCCTCCTCATCTGATTACCCATATAGGTAGTGAAGAATCATTTGTACATTCTGCCTGGCAAAGCGCACTCATGGAAAATGACAAACATGCCTGGGCAATACCTCTCAGCACGTACACATATGCTGTTGCGTATCGCCGTGACCTGCTGGAGCTAGCCGGACTCAATGGGGCAACTGCATTTGCTACCCCGTTCGCATTTGAAGCGACGATTGGGAAATTGGAAGAACTCAACTGCGCTGAGCATGCCTGGCTCATGCCCTATGTTCCTTTCCCATTCAATGACTTTGTTCATACTGCTGCTTCGTGGATCTGGAGCTCGGGCGGGCATCTCATGGACAATCGCGGGAAAACGGTGCTTTTTGATTCGCCTGCCACCCTGGCCGGTTTGAAAGCCTATTTCAATCTTGTCCGTCGTTTGCCAGATGCCGAGTATCTGGGTACAGATCAATGTATGCAACTGTTGATGCAGGGAAGAGCTGCTGCTGTATTAACCGATGTGCGCGCGATCCTCACGGAACTGCAAGAGGACTCTCCAGATGCACAAAATATCGGCGCTGCCAGTGTAATGAGCATCCCTTGGTCCGGTGGTGGAAACCTGGTCATCTGGAGACACACCTATGGATACCCGGATCAGCTCGAAGCTACGTTTAAGCTTGCTGAATATTTGACACGCAAAAGCACCATGCTCGAAGTTGGGCGCAGGTCTCATATCCTGCCAGCCCGGGTGGATGCTCTGGATGAGCTCATACCTGCGGAACACCCGCTCCGGCCGGTGATGCTCCAGCTGGTTTCCTCCTCTCGAACGTATCGCTCGATTCCGCTGTGGAGGCGCATCGAAAACCAGCTTGGTCAGGAATTAAGCACAATCGCAAAGATGATCATTGAAAACGAAGAGGCGGATATGGATAAAGCGTTAGCCGAAGTAATGGGTCCACTTTCTCATCGTCTCAACCTCACACTTGAGTAAAATGCGCCGCTTTTTTCCTGCTCTAATTTTGCTCGCCGTTTTCATGAGTGCCTGTTCCACCCTGGCAACGTCTACTTCCAATGCAGTTGTTGTACCCACAGCGAACGCGCCTGAACCAACCATGATCCCCTCCCCTATTCCCCCTCAATTCGTCGTGCTTGCGTATGCTACCGATGGCATTTTCGCGGATATCATTCCATACGAAAAACTGACGCACATCAATTATTCATTCCTCACACCAAAAGCAGACGGAACGTTCAATCCCATCAAGAATGGCTGGAAGTTAAAGCAGATCGTCGAGACAGCTCACGAACATGACGTGCGCGTGTGCATCTCCGTGGGCGGCTGGGGCTGGGATGCGCAATTCGAAGAAATGGCCGCCAACCCCGAAACCCGGAAGATTTTCGTGCAAAACTTGAAAGCCTTCGTTGACGAATATCAGCTCGACGGTGTGGATATGGACTGGGAATATCCCGACCCAGGTGTGTCAGCTCAGAATTTCCTCCGCCTCATTCAAGAGCTGCGCGCAGCAATGCCTGATAGGTTACTCACGACAGCCGTTGTCTCACATGGAGATGAGCACGGTCTTGGCGTGCCAGCAGAATCATTCGAGTTATTCGATTTCGTCAACGTGATGACTTATGACGGGTCGGACCATGGAACGATGGAGCAGTTCGAAAGAGGGCTGGAGTACTGGAGCGAGCGCGGCCTGCCCAAGGAGAAGATCGTCTTGGGTGTGCCATTCTACGGCGACCCGAACCTCCCTTATTTCAAGATCGTCCAGGCGGACCCGAATGCCGCGCAGACAGATACATTCGAGTATTACGGCACAACCTATCACTACAACGGCATCCCCACCATTCAAACCAAGACGCGCATCGCCATGGATCAAGCGCGCGGCATCATGTTCTGGACGTTGGATCATGATACGCAGGGCGAACTGTCGCTAGTGAATGCAATCCATGAGACCGTTCATAAACCCTAAATTAGAAAAATCTTCACCAGAGGAAAATCAAATATGATTAACAACACCCTTCCCAATATTCCCTGGCAAGAGCGCCCCGCCGGTAATTGCGATGTTGTCTGGCGGTATGATGCAAACCCCATCATTCCCCGCGACCTGATCTCATCTTCAAATAGCATTTTCAACAGCGCCGTCGTTCCCTTTGATGGGAAGTTTGCCGGTGTATTCCGCTGTGACAACAAGAAGCGCGAAATGAATCTGAACCGCGGCTTCAGCGATGACGGCATCCACTGGAAACTGGACAACGATACGATCAACTGGGAGTGCGACGATCCGGATATCAATTGGTTCCAGTATCGTTATGACCCTCGCGTGGTCTGGCTGGAAGATCGCTACTATATCACATGGTGCAACGGCTACCACGGTCCCACAATTGGAATTGGCTACACGTATGATTTTGAAACATTTACATTTCTTGAGAATGCCTTGCTGCCATTCAATCGCAACGGGGTCCTGTTCCCACGCAAAATCAAAGATAAGTACGTGATGTTTAGCCGCCCCAGCGATAATGGGCACACGCCCTTTGGTGATATCTACTTGAGCCAGAGCCTGGACATGATTCACTGGGGCGAGCATCGCTTCGTCATGGGGACCAAAGGCGGATGGCAAAGCACGAAGATTGGTGCGGGACCGGTGCCTATTGAAACTCATGAAGGCTGGCTGTTGTTCTATCATGGCGTGCTGACCTCGTGCAACGGATTTGTGTATAGTTTTGGGGCTGCCTTGCTCGATCTGGACAAACCGTGGAAGGTGATCGGCCGTGGCAGTTCCTACCTCCTTTCACCGCAAACCTATTATGAATGCGTAGGCGATGTCCCGAATGTAGCCTTCCCGTGCGCCACCCTGTTCGACGAGCCCACCGGCCGCATTGCCATCTACTACGGTGGAGCCGATACCGTCACGGCTCTGGCATTCGCCAAACTTGATGAGGTACTCGATTTTATAAAAACAAATTCGGAGATCTAGAAATATGACTGAACAGTTTACATTAGGTGTCAACTATTGGCCTCGCCGAAAAGCCATGTATTGGTGGAACAATTTTGACGCGGGCGAAGTGCGTGAAGAATTTAGCATCATTCACGAAATAGGGCTGAAGGTCGTCCGCATATTTTTGTTGTGGGATGACTTTCAACCAGATCCTAATTCTGTTTCGAAAGAAGCATTGGACAATCTGGCAACCGTCGCTGATATTGCCGGAGACAATGATCTTGGCCTCGACGTGACTTTCTTCACCGGACACATGAGCGGACCTAACTGGAGTCCGCGCTGGCTGCTGGGTGGTGAGCTGCCCTTCAAGGGTGGCAATGAGTTTATCCGGGATATTATGAGCCAAGGAAAGCCCGTACCGCGGGGCTACTACAACATGTTCCATCACGAGGTAGCGATCAATGCAGAGCGTCTCCTGCTTCAAACGGTGGTCGGGATGCTCAAGGATCACAAAGCCATCTGGATGTGGAATCTGGCCAATGAGCCCGATCTCTTCGCCTGGCCGCTTACCTCCGATGAAGGCGCGGCCTGGGTCAAGCAGATGGTGGATTTGATCAAGAGCATCGATCCGAACCATCCTGTGACCATTGGCTTACACGGCGACGGACTACACCGCGATAACGGCTTGCGGATCGATAAAGTCTACAAGCACACCGACATCGCTGTGATGCACTCGTATCCGATGTACACGCCATGGGCGCGACGCCCGCTCGACCCCGATTTCGTTCCCTTTACCTGCGCCGTGACCGCCGCCCTGGCCGGGAAACCCATCTTGATGGAAGAGTTTGGCGGGCCGACCGCTCAACCCGGTGAGCCTTCACACATTATGACGTGGACAGAGACCAACGGCCGTGAGCGCGAACAGTTCATGGCCTCCGAGGAGGACTTCGCCGAGTTCATTGGTGCCACGCTTCCCAAGCTTCAGGATAGCGGCGCAACCGGCGCAATGATCTGGTGCTTTGCCGATTATGTCCCTGAGCTTTGGGACCTGCCACCCTGTAACAATTCACAGCATGAGCGCTTCTTCGGTCTGGTGCGGCCGGATGGCTCGCTGAAGCCGCATGCAAAAGTTATCCAGGAGTTTGCGGCAACGAATCCGCAGGTGAAGCCTATCCCTGATTATGCAAAGTTCGAACTTGACCCGGAAGCGTTTTACAAGAGTCCGGCACCCTTCCTGCTTGATTTTTATGCTCAATATCTGGAAGGCGCGGATATCTCACCCGATCCGGGTCCACAGCTTTCTGAATTCGAAGACAAACCTGCCCCCACTGAGCCATCAGTCTGACAGAGACTGTCCGCAGGGCGCTTCACAAGCGCGGATACAAAAACTTTTTTGAGACTTCAATGAAACAACTCATCATCAACTCGGACGATTACGGACGCACGCCAGATATCTCGCGTGGCATCCGGGAAGCTCATTTGCTTGGCGTGGTCACCTCCACCACCTGCATGATGAACATCCCCACTACGGCAGCCGATATCGCCGTCGCGCGCAAAGAGACGCCGGCACTCGGGCTGGGAGTCCATCTTGTTCTAACAATGGGCCGGCCTATACTGCCGCGCCATTCTGTTGCATCTCTCACAGACGACAATGGCAATTTCTTCAAATACTCGGCGCTGATCGAACACCTCCCCGGCATCCGTATCGATGAAGTAAAGGCGGAGTGGCATGCCCAGGTGGAAGCGTTTGTCAATGCAGCAGGACGTAACCCCACTCACCTGGACTCTCATCACCATTCGTCATACTTCTCCCCTGAATTATTTCGGGCGATGCTTGAGCTGGCAAGGGAATACGACTGCGCGATCCGTTTCCCGTTCACCAACGAGATCTGGGATGAATTGCAAGAAACGAATAAACACGTCCCAGATCTAATCAAGGTGTTCAATCCGCGCCGGCCGGACTACTTTATTGCTGGCTGGTACGACGAAGGTGCCACGCATGAAAATCTACTGAACATCCTCAGCATCCTGGAGGATGGCGCGAGTGAGCTGATGTGCCATCCTGGCCATGTGGATGGTACGTTTGCCAGTGAATCTGTGTACAACTACCAGCGTGAAAGAGAACTTAAGATCTTGACTGATCCAGCCATCAAGGAAGTTATTCAGGCAAATGGAATCGAACTGATCACCTTCGCTGAACTTTAGCCACCTCTTAATCTTAAGGGAAGAGGAATAAAGTAGAAATCTCTTTCTTCCTCCCTCCAGCACACAACTTCATCACTGCAAAGGAACACCATGTCTCGTACTGATGAACTTCTACGCCAAATGACGCTCGAAGAAAAAATCTCCATGCTTGCCGGCGCGGACTTGTGGCATAGCGTCGCTATACCGCGGTTGGGGATCCCGCAACTTAAGGTGACCGATGGACCCAACGGGGCGCGCGGCGCCTGGGGCAACATGGGACCCTCGTCGGTTGCCACACCGGTGGGCATCGCGCTCGGTGCAACCTGGAATCCAGATCTCGTGGAAAAAGTGGGCAATGTCCTTGGCGATGAGCTCAAGTCCAAGGGCTCGCATATCCTGCTCGCGCCTACTGTCAATATCCACCGCACTCCCATCGCCGGACGCAACTTCGAGTGTTATTCAGAAGACCCATTTCTCAGCGGCATTCTCGCTTCTGCATACATCAAAGGAATTCAGAGCAAGGGTGTGGGCGCGTGCATCAAACATTTTGTGGCCAACGACCAGGAATATGAGCGCTTCTCGATGAGCTCCGAAGTGGATGAACGTACACTGCGCGAGATTTACCTTGAGCCTTTCCGCATCGCCATCCGCAGCTCGAACCCGTGGTCGGTCATGTCTTCCTACAACCGCATTAATGGGACCTACGCCTGCGAGCACCCGCACACGCTGCTTGAAATCCTGAAAGGCGAGTGGAAATACGATGGCTTTGTGATGTCCGACTGGTTTGGCACGTACGATGCCGAAACGCCTGCCGGCGGATTGGATCTGGAGATGCCCGGTCCTGCGCGCTGGATGAGCGAGGAGCATGTCAAGAACGCGCTTGCGAATGGCACACTGACAGAGGAAGCGCTGAACGACAAAGTCCGTCGCCTGCTGTGCGTGCTGGAAAAAGCTGAGTTGTTCGATCATCCCGAGCTCCCGCCTGAACGGGCCGAGAACAAGCCTCAACATCGTCGGATCATCCGTGAGGCGGCGCGTGAAGCGATTGTCCTGCTCAAGAATAATGGCACGCTTCCGCTGAAGAAGGTCAAATCCATTGCCGTGATTGGCCCCTACGCTGCGACCGCGCAGATCCTCGGTGGCGGCAGCTCGAATGTGACGCCACATTATGCAGTCTCGCCCTATGAAGGGATCAAAAATCGCGCCGGCGAAAAGATCAAAGTGCAAACTTCGCCCGGTTGCTTCATTCACAAGACGCTGCCGGCTCCCGCCTCTGAGACATTGTCCACGCGCGATGGTCGCCGCGGACTCAGCCTCAGTCTCTTCAACGGGACCGAGTTGGCCGGCGACCCCGCCTACGCGCAGGTAACGACCCGCGTCCAGTATGGCTGGTTCGAAAGCACAGTTCCCAACGTTGACCAGGAGTCGTTCTCTTTGCGGCTGGAAGGCTTCTTCACTCCGCAAGAAAGCGGCAGGCACACCCTTGCCCTGTCGGCTGTGGGCTGGGGCAAGCTCTATCTCGAAGACAAGCTCCTCATCGACCACACCTCTGACTCGGATATGGCAAAGCAGTTGCCTGTTGAGCTCGAGCTGGAAGGAGGCAAAGCCTACCCGATCAAGATCGAGTACTACTGGAAAGGAAACCCACGCTGGCGGGCACTCTCCTTCGGTCACCAACCGCCGCATGCAAAAGATTTGATGGCCGAAGCCGTCAAGCTGGCCAAGAACTCCGATGTTGTGGTGCTGATCGCGGGGCTGAACGCCGAATGGGAATCAGAAGGCTTCGACCGCGTGGATATGAAATTGCCCGGCGCGCAGAACGAGCTGATCGAACGCGTGGCCAAAGCGAATAAGAACACGGTCGTGGTTTTGAATGTTAGCTCCGCCGTGGAAATGCCATGGATCAATAAAGTTCCCGCAGTGCTGCAGCTCTGGTATGACAGCCAGGAACAGGGTAACGCGCTGGCAGACATCTTGTTTGGCGATGTCAATCCATCGGGGAAATTACCGACCACATTCCCCGTCCGACTGCAGGATAACCCGGCCTACATCAATTATCCGGGCGAGACCGGGAAAGTGCGCTATGGCGAAGGCATCTTCGTCGGTTATCGCTATTACGACAAGAAAGAAATCGCGCCGCTCTTCCCCTTCGGTCACGGACTTTCCTACACCACGTTTCAATACAGTAACCTGCGCGTCAGCCCCAAATCCATCACAGCGAACGAATTACTTAAGGTCCGAGTCGATGTAACCAACACAGGCAAGGTCGCAGGCAAGGAAGTTGTTCAGTTCTATGTGCGCGATGTCAGCGCCACGGTGGCGCGGCCGGAAAAAGAACTGAAAGCCTTCTCGAAGGTCGAACTGGCCCCCAAGCAGACCAAGACCGTGACGTTCACGCTGAACCGTGAAGCCTTCTGGTATTTTGATGTAACCAGGAATGAGTGGGCAACAGAACCCGGCGATTTTGAAATTCTCGTCGGTTCCTCCAGCCGCGACATTCGCTTACGCGAGGGCTTCTCCTTGGTCCCCGAGCCGCGCACGTCCCGGCTGCATACAGGCCTCACCGTTGGAAAATTGCTCGATGACCCCGAAGGACGCGCGATCCTTTCCAAACATATAGGCGGCTTCCTGCTCATGGAAGATATGAGCATGGCTAAGGATATGACGCTCGAACAGATCGCCACCAACCATCCAACCTTCCTGCCGACTTCGCTGCTGATGAAAATCGGGGAAGAATTGGCAAAGGTGTAAATGTCGTAGGGACGGGGTCACCCCGCCCGGAAATGGAATCATCTATGAAATTCGGATACTTCGATGATACGCTGCGAGAATACGCAATCACCCAACCAGACACTCCTTTGCCATGGATCAACTATCTGGGTTGTGAAGCTTACTTCGGGCTGATCTCGAACACAGCAGGCGGTTATTCCTTTTATACAGACGCACGATTGCGCCGCATCACGCGCTACCGCTATAACAATGCTCCACTCGATATGGGCGGACGCTACCTCTATCTGCGCGATAACACGACCGGCAAGTACTGGTCGCCTTCCTGGATGCCCACCCGTGTCAAGCTCGACGAGTATGAGTGCCGCCACGGGCAGGGATATACGACCATCACATCCAGGTTCAATGGGATCAAATCTTCCACGCGATATTTTGTCCCGCTTGGGGAAAGCCTCGAGATCTGGCAGGTGACCCTGACCAATGAGAACGCCTCTGACGCGGACTTAAGCCTGTTCTCTGCCATCGAGTTCTGCCTCTGGGACGCGAATGACGATACCACCAACTTCCAACGCAACTATTCCATCGGGCAGGTGGAGATCGTCGATGAGGTCATCTATCACAAGACCGAATATCGCGAGCGACGCGACCATTTTGCCTATTTTGCCTGTTCCGAAAAGCTGGCCGGACTCGATACAGTACGCGAAGAATTCCTTGGTCCTTATCGCGGCTGGAATGACCCCGTTGTTGTGGAACAGGGCGAGTCGTGTAATTCGGAAGCGCGCGGCTGGCAGCCCATCGGATCGCATCATGTTAAAGTGCATTTGAAGCCAGGCGAACAGAAACAGATTATTTTTATCCTTGGTTATCATGAGAACCTAAAAGACGATAAGTTCGATCCGCCGGGCTCACAGGTGATTAACAAACGAACTGTTAAGCCGATCATCGACAAGTATCTAAAATCGGAAAACGCGGATCAGGCGTTTGCGGCCCTGCGCGACTACTGGACGCTGTTGCTTGGCAAGCTACAGGTGAGGACGCCCGATGAACACACCAACCGCATGGTCAACATCTGGAACGCCTACCAGTGTATGGTGACGTTCAATATGAGCCGCTCGGCCTCGTACTTTGAAAGCGGCATCGGGCGCGGCATGGGCTTCCGTGATTCGAACCAGGACCTGCTCGGCTTCGTACACATGATCCCCGAGCGGGCCCGCGAACGCATCCTGGACATCTCCGCCACGCAGCTAAAGAATGGCGGCGCATTCCATCAATACCAGCCTCTCACCAAGCGCGGCAATAACGATGTGGGCTCCGGGTTTAATGACGATCCGCTCTGGCTGGTGTTGGGAGTGGCTGCCTACATCAAAGAGAGTGGCGACTGGTCCATTCTTGATGAACAAGTGCAATATGAAAATGAACCTGGAACCGAGAGCCCGCTGTATGAGCATTTGCAGCGCTCCATCCAATACACCCTTGACCGGCTTGGACCCAACAACCTCCCCCTCATCGGTCGCGCCGATTGGAATGACTGCCTGAACCTCAACTGCTTCTCCGATACGCCGGGACAGTCTTTCCAGACGACCACTAACAAAGATGGGAAAGTCGCCGAGAGCGTCTTCATCGCGGGCCTGTTCGTTCTAGCATGCCAGGAAATGGCAGGCATCGCCCGGCATTGTAATGATCAGAAACAATTGGAGAGGGTTCAGAAAGCCGCGGTAGAGATGGAAAAGACCGTCTGGGCCGCGGGCTGGGATGGTGAATGGTTCCGGCGCGCATACGATGATTTTGGCCGTGCATTGGGCTCGAAGGAAAACGTCGAAGGAAAAATTTTTATCGAGCCGCAGGGCATCTGCGTGATGGCCGGACTCGGCGTGGACGCCGCGCCACGCCCTAGCGGGCAGAACGGCCGTGGCAACGCGGTCAAAGCACTCGATTCCGTCGAAGAGCATCTTGCCACACCACATGGAATTGTCCTGCAGCAGCCCGCCTTCAGCCAGTATTACTTACATCTGGGTGAGATTTCCTCCTACCCGCCAGGGTACAAAGAAAATGCCGGGATCTTCTGCCACAGCAATCCGTGGATCATGATCGCAGAGACTATGGTCGGGCGCGGGGATAGAGCGTTTGACTATTACACGCGCATCAATCCCTCGGCTCGCGAAAACATCAGTGAATTACACAAGTGCGAGCCCTATGTCTACTCACAGATGATCGCGGGCAAGGATGCCCCGAAACATGGCGAGGCAAAGAACTCCTGGCTCACCGGCACTGCTGCATGGAACTATGTCGCGATCACGCAAAGTATCCTCGGCATTCGGCCCGCCTTCGAGGGGCTGGAAGTGAAGCCGGTCTTCCCGTCGGGTTGGGATGGCTTCGAAGCGGTACGCAGCTTCCGGGGAGTCCGCTACGAGATCTCGGTCAAACGCGATGGACCAGGCAACGATGTTTCCCTTGAAGTGGATGGCACGTCCATCCAGGGCACACTCATCCCGTTACCCAAAGATGACATCAAAACAGTAAAGGTCAAGGCTGTCGTTCGATAATGAAAAGAAGATTACTCCTCTTGTTTGTTGCTTTCGCACTGTCACTGGCTGGTTGTGGCGGTCCCGCTGGGCAGGTCATCAGTGAGGCAACACCCACCCCCTTCCCCACACCGGTCCGATCCACCTTTACCGTGCAGCGTGGCGACATCACAGTCGAAGCAAAACTGAACGGGCGCGTGGTACCTCTGGCCTCGCACACAGTTTATTTTCAGATCACGGGTCAGGTGCGCGAAGTCTATGCAAACGTTAACGACGTTGTCAAAGAAGGACAACTGCTCGGCGAATTAGCGGAAGCCCAGGAGCTACGGGCAAAGGCGGATGAAACCAGACGCACCATCCGCCGCGCACAGATCGATCTTGAGATCGCGCAATTGACACTCCAACAATACAGATCGCAAGGACGTTCCGAAAACGAGATCAAGATTCAGGAACTGCAAGTGGAGCTGGCGCAACTTCACCTGGATGAGGTTCTGCAGAGCTTAGGCATTGACCCCGAATCGCCGATTCTTGATGAGCTCGATGCGCAGGTAGCACAGGCCCGAGCCTTTGCACCCGCTGACGGCACTATCATCTCGGCGGTCAACGCCGGGCGCAATGTCAACCCGGCGACGCCAGCTTTTGTGTTGGGCGACCCTGACCGATTGGAAGTGGTCGCGGAGTTCAACCCGAGCACAGGCGATGAGCAAGTCAGGGAAATGTTCGAAGGGATGCCCGTGACGGTTATCCCTGATGCGAACCCCGAGGTGAGCCTGACGGGCACGATCCGGCAGCTCCCTTCGCCGTATGGGACAGGTGAAAGCGATGAAGGCGCCATTCACGTGGAAATTGAAGAACGTCCCTCTGCAGATACCTACCAGTCGGGAGACAAGGTAACCGTCATCGTACAGCTGGCCAGTAAGGAAGCCGTGCTCTGGCTGCCGCCGGACGCGATCCGCTCGGCCGGTGGGCGTACCTTCGTGATCATTAATAGCGATGCTGGCCCCCAGCGCGTGGATGTAGAGCTCGGTTTGCAGACCCGCGACATGGTGGAAATCATCTCCGGTCTTGAGGAGAGTCAGGTTGTCGTCGGGCCATGAATATCCCGTTGGTTGAATAGCCCCGTGATTTTTGGGGCGTATCGAAACCAACACTTTACAAGAGTATTCTCGTAAAAAGTGTACCCTGTTCATTGATGGTTTCGACGCTTGCGTCTCAACCACCTGATTTACTTGGATATGAATTTCTTTTCTCGTATTGTTTCCTTTGTTCTGCAGGTTTGGGCAACCGCAGGGATCGCGTTTAAGCGCCTGATGACCCAGCGCTTCCTCAGCCTGGCATCCATTGCCGGGTTGATGATTGCCTCCGGGTTTATTCTGAGCGTGCCGCTTTATGCGGATGCGACCTACTTCCGCTTGCTGCGAGAAGAACTTTTGGCGGGGCGTGAGCTCGATCTGATCCAAAAACCGGTTAATTACGCCCCTTTAGCGTTCGTCTTTGAACAAGGTGCTGCCGGAAGAAACAGCCCGCAATGGAAGAATGTCGTCGATCTGGATAATTATCTCTCCGAGGCGGCGCTGCAGACCATCGATCTTCCGATCATGCAGGTCGTTCGGCGCTTTCGTACAGATGGATACTTCATGTATCCCCCGCGCGACCCGAACAATCCTGGCACGCAATACTCCCTGACCACAGCCAATTTCGCCTTCATCACGCCAATCGAGAAAACCATCATTGTGGTCAATGGAAGGACACCTCAACCGTTCGTTTCGCTGCTGTTCGAAGGCGATGCACTGGAAGCCATGGCCAGTGAAGCGCTCGCCAACGATTTTGGCGTGCAGGTTGGTGACACCTATTCCCTGCGCACAGAACACGGGCAGATCCCGGTAACGATTGTCGGTCTGTGGCGAGCTGTGGACCCTGCGGCTCCTTACTGGGATGTCCGAGACTCCACGATGCTGCTCGTGCATGAAGAAACATATAAAGGGCTGATCAGCGAGCGGGTCAACGATGAGCTTCGCAGCGCGGTTTGGATGATCATTGCAGATGGTTCTTCCTTGCATGCCAGCGACGTCGCCGGGCTGCAGGAACGAATCCTTTCCATTGAAAGTCGAGCCAATACACTCCTTGCTGAAACAGCTTTGATCGCCTCGCCGCTGGAAGCCTTAGCGCGTTATCAAGACAATGCCCCGACACTCACCTATCTTTTGTTTGCCTTCAGTGTTCCCATCCTGAGTTTAATACTGGCATTTATTGGGCTGGTCGCAGGGCTGTTCGTGAACCAGCAGCGCGGCGAAATGGCCATTCTGCGCAGCCGCGGTGCAAGCACGGTGCAGGTTGTGGGCATATCCCTGCTACAGGGCATCCTCCTCGGTGCGATCGCATTGGCCGGAGGTATCGGTCTTGCCTACTGGATCACACATTCCATCGGCAAGGCACGCAGCTTCCTTGACTTCAGCGCCACCGGCGGATTGCGCGTCAGCATGACCCCACAAGTGCTTGGTTACGGTCTGCTGGGCATCGCGATCATCCTCATCATTCAGGTGTTGATCCCCACGTTGAGTGCTGCCGAAAATACGATCGTGACTTACAAACAGGAGCGTGCCCGTTCCTTCCGCACGGCGTGGTGGCAGCGTTACTGGCTAGATGGACTGTTGTTGATCCCGGCAGCTTATGGACTCTGGCAGCTCACGGAACAGTCCCAAAAAGCATTGGAGGGAGCGGAAGGAATTCCTGATCCACTACAAAATCCGCTTCTGCTTCTTGTCCCCGCTTTGGGGATTTTCTCGGTCGCTCTTTTCACGCTGCGGCTTGTCCCCCGTTTCATGGACTTCATCTCCCGGGCGCTAAGGCCATCAAAGAGCGTTGGCGCGTTGATGGCTGCCCGCTATCTGGCGCGGACTCCTGCACTTTATAGCGCGCCGCTTGTCTTGCTGGTGCTAACCCTTGGCCTATCGGCCTTTACCGCGTCGCTGGCGCGCACACTGGATGTGCAGCTCGACAAGCAGATTCATTACAAAGTGGGCGCGGATATGAATATCTTTGAGCTGGGCACCACCTTTAACGAGGATAACCCGAACCCGGTGTACACCTTTGGTCCGGTAGAAGATCACTTGAGCATCGAAGGTGTGCAATCTGCCACGCGAGTGGGCCGCTATAAATTCTCCGCCAGCGCTCAGAAAGGTTCTATCGAGGGGACATTTCTTGCCATCGATCGGCTCACCTTCCCCTCCGTGGCCTACTGGCAACGGGATTTTGCCTCCCAGTCGCTTGGTGAATTGATGAATCAATTAGCCGCTAACCCGACCGGCGTGCTCGTTCCAAACAACGTGCTGGCGCAGCAAGAACTGGAAATCGGAGATACATTGAAACTGGGTGTCACCACCGGCGTCGCAGGTCAATCCATTCCCCTCGAAGCCCGCATTGTCGGTTCATTCGATCTGTTCCCAACCTGGTATCCGGAAAGTGGAACCATGATCGTGGGCAATCTTGAGGAATTATTCCTGCGTTCCGGCGCGGAGTATCCACACGAGGTTTGGCTGGGCACAACGCGCAATGCCGATCCCGACTATATTTCTTATGCAGTCCGTGGCTTTAGCATCCTGCTCGACCGCCAGGCGGACCAATCGAAGCTGGTGCAAAACGGATTGAACACGATCGTCAAGGACTGGTCTTCGGCGGAGCTAGATATCCGCGCCGAACAGCGCCGGCCCGAAAGACAGGGTCTGTTTGGATTGCTTTCGGTTGGATTTGTATCCTCGGCATTACTCACTGTCCTTGGCTTTCTGCTCTACGCCTTGTTCTCCTTCCGCCGCCGCTTCATCGAGATGGGTATGCTGCGCGCCATCGGTCTGTCGATTCAGCAGATGACTTCCCTGCTCGCCGCGGAGCTCGCCTTTTTGGTTTTGCTTGGCATCGGCGTCGGGACGCTGCTGGGTGTGTTTGCGAGCCGATTATTTGTTCCCTTCCTGCAGATCGGCGCCAGCACGCAGTCGCAATATCCGCCGTTCCAGATCGAGATCGCCTGGCTGTCGATCGCAGAGATCTACGTCCTGTTTGCCCTGCTGTTCGTCGCGGCGTTGAGCGCGCTTTCGGCACTGCTTGTGCGGATGAAGATCTTCCAGGCAATTAAGTTAGGAGAAACCACGTAGGTCGGAATGACATTCCGACCTACGCAATGAACATGAATGCTGAACCTTTGATCGTTTGCGAAAACCTTGTGAAGATCTATCGCCTGAGCCAGGAGGGCG
>DATHTL010000149.1:0-11797 GCA_035463255.1 Anaerolineales bacterium
AGCCAACACTTACTTTTAGGGTCTCTAACTCCAAAAGAAATAACGCGATAGGCCTGAGCCAAGGCGGCGTTTCTGGGTCGGGACCCACCTGCGAAAGCAGGTTCAAAACTTTGCAGCACACGGCATTGGCGGGGAATCGAAAGATAAAGACCTGACAGAAGTCTGTCAGGTCTTGTTATTTAAGGGGCTTGGTGTATGGCGATCGCAGCACGCAATCCAGATTCAAAGGCTCCCTGGATCCAGGCGTGATACAGCGAGGCGTGCTCTCCGGCAAAATGGATGCGGCCTTCCGGCTTGACAATTTCATCGTGAAGCAATGTTTGTTGCCCGGGATCAAAGAGGGCAAAAGCGCCGCCTGCGTACGGATCATCATGCCACATGTGTGAGGCGCCCGTTTCGAACTCTTCTCGGATCTGGGGATGGATCATGGCCACATTTTCAATAGCCTGCTCGATGCGCTCATGCGGAAGAAGTGACCCCCAGCGCTGCGCATCCTCAGACCAGGTGTAGCTGGCCAGCAGGATACCGCGTCCCGTTTCCTTGCCGTAATCCGTGTAATACAGATTACGGATCGCAAGGTCAGTCACAGTGCCTCCGCCATAAATTCCGTCATCCTCCTCCCAGAAACGGCGGCGGGTTTGAAAGAAAATCTTTGCCGAAGCATCGTAATGGAGCTGCCGGATCGCCCGTTGTTTGGTGCGCGAGAACGGTTTTAATACCTCCACGTGCCGTAAAACAGGGAACGGGACCGTGATGATCGCATAGTCGCCGCGGGCGGTGAAGCGGCCCACCCGCGTCTGGTAATGGATGACAACTTCTTCAGGAGTCTGGTCGATGGCAACCATCCGGGCGCCATACCGGATGCGCGGTCCCAGTGCGGGCAAAAAGGCGCAGGGGAGATTGTCCGCTCCACCGACGATCTGGCACATGTTCGTGTAATAGTTCCCACCGTCCTCGCGGAACAACTCAAGGAACGAGGAGTTCATCATCGCTTCCTGGTTGTTGAGCAAGCCAAACATCTCGATCATGCCTTCTGACCAGCCTTTTAGCTCCAGGAATTCCCGCACTGAGTATTGATCGTATTCTGCATAAATCTCTTCCCAGCCTGCCTCCCTTTCCCTCTCTATCTTTTCTACAAGGGGTCGAATGGTTTGCTCCCAGTAGAAGCCCGAGAGCCTTCCTTTTTCCACTTCCGCGACTTCGAAGCCGAGCAGCTCGGGGTTCGCCTGCACTTCGGCCAGACGCCGCTTGATGCCCCCAACGTAGACATGTGCCTGCGGATTGCCCATAATAAACTCACAAGTCTGCAGTCCGAATTTCTCGATATACGCCATGGTCAATTCATGGGAGCGTGGGATACGCATGGCACCGGCCTCTCCGTAGAGACCGCGAGAAAACGGCTCACGCATCGTATAAATCCGCCCGCCGACGCGGTGCTGCGCCTCCAGCACCAGTGGCTCATGTCCTGCCTCAAGCAACTCGTACGCAGCAGATAATCCCGCCAATCCCGCACCAACAATAATTACTTTTTTCGATCGTTCACTTTGGAAGTTTTCTGCAATCCCCCGTTTGACAACGTTCACATAATTCCGGATGCTGTGTTCAGTGTGCATAATGACCTCTAGAAATAAAAATGATGAATAAAAGAGTAAAAGTATCTTATCCAGAATCCGCTCAAATTTCAATCACCAATTTCGGGCTTGACGAAGCCCTCTCGCGCGAGTACAATCGCCGCCATTGTAGAGCAAGTTCACAATTGAATAGCGGAGATTTAGCGGCTGGGTCCCATGGGTATTACACGAATGGGATCACGAGGTGGAGGTTCCCCCGTTCGTACGGGGCGCTAACCCCGGCAAGCAATCGCCGGGGAAAAATCGGATTTGATCAGCGGATGCCTCTGGAGTTTGTCACAGACTCCTTTCTCCCTTCCGAAACAAGCGCGAGGAGTAACAGACGCCCGATACTCGGGCGAAAAAACTCTGTTGCTCGGGTCGAAAACCGGTCGGCAACGGCCGGGACAAGGCAAGCGCAGTGAACCAGACATGAGTCTTTTTGCATGTTTGGCGTATGTTTGTGGAAGGGCTGTTTTATTTAATAGCGAGGCTATTGTTTAAGGCATGCCCGGGGCATGCCTTTTTTCTTTGTATAAGGCCGCTGGTTGAGTAATCTGAGGCGGCAGCCGAGGATGTACACTTGCACCTGGCGCAAGTGCAGGTGTCGAAACCCGGCATAAAAACTAAACCTGGTATTGGTGGCTTCGATACAGGCTCGAAAAACGCTCGCCTTACTCAACCACCGAACTTCCTTGAGAAGAGAGCAAGAATCGGGTCGGCAGGAGTGTGAGATGTTCATAGAATACAATCAAAAGGAGAGACTATGAACGCTCAAACGAATCACAAACAACTTTCTGAAGATTACCTGCGCATCGAGCAGGCGATCCTGTACCTTGAAAATCATTATAGGGACCAGCCAGGGCTGGATGAGGTGGCGGCCAACCTCGGGTTGAGTGACTACCATTTGCAGAGATTGTTCACACGTTGGGCCGGCGTGAGCCCCAAGCGCTTTCTCCAGTTTTTGACAAAGGAAGGTGCAAAGGATTTGCTCGACCGGTCGGAAAATCTGCTGGAGACTACGCACCAAGTCGGGCTCTCGAGCCTGGGACGGCTGCACGATCTTTTCGTGACCACCGAAGCTGTGACACCGGGCGAGTATAAGACTCGCGGCGCCGGCGTGACAATCCGTTATGGGATCCACCCGACGCCTTTCGGTAAATGCCTGATTGCGACCACCGATCGCGGCATCTGTCACCTCAGCTTTGTGCAGACCAGCGAGGGCGATGCGATCGACAACCTCGTTGCGGATTGGAAGCAAGCGACGATGATCGAGGATTACCGGTCCACCGCAGGGTTGATCGAGCCGATCTTCGACTTGCGGTACAGCAACCGAGGCAAGCCGTTGAATGTCCATCTGCGCGGCACGAACTTCCAGCTGAAGGTATGGGAGGCGCTGCTGCAAGTCCCGGCCGGGGAAGTGACCACCTACGCGGGTATCGCCTCACGGATTGGCAGCCCCGGTGCGCTGCGGGCAGTGGGCACAGCCGTTGGACATAACCCGATCGCCGTGCTGATCCCGTGTCATCGAGTGATCCGCAAGGTCGGCGAGATTGGAAATTATCGCTGGGGCGCATTGAGGAAGAAGGCGCTGCTGGCGAGAGAATTTGCAACAATGTCGCTGGTTGAGTCGTGAGTGTTCTTTGCAGAGATACCGAAACCAGCAGCAAAAGGCAAGCATGAAATAATTGGTTTAAACGCAGAGCGTCAACCAACGGTGAAATAAACAAAGGAAAGAAATGAAAACAAAAGTTTGGATTGCTTTACTGGCCTTGTATATCGTCTGGGGCTCGACGTATCTTGGAATTCGTTTCGCGGTGGAGACGATTCCGCCATTCCTGCATGCCGCCCTGCGTTTTCTAGTCTCGGGCGCGATCCTCTATATCTGGCGGCGGGCGGCAGGTGACCCCGCGCCCACACTTGCGAACTGGAAATCTACAGCCATCGTGGGGGCTGCCCTGCTCCTGGGCGGAAACGGATTCGTCGCATGGGCTGAACAAACGATCCCTTCGGGAATTGCAGCGCTGATGATCACGACCTCCCCATTCTGGCTTGTGCTCTTTGAAGCGTTGCGGGCCGGCGGGACAAAACCCACCTGGCAAGCCATCCTGGGACTGATCATTGGGTTTGCTGGCGTATTCATCCTGGTCGGTCCGTCTGAGATTGTGGGAGCAGAAGCCCGGTTTGACACCTTTGGGATTATTTTGTTGCTTCTTGCCCCCGTGTTCTGGTCGATGGGATCGATCTATGCCAAAGGCGCGGATTTGCCTAAATCCACTCTGCTGTCGATGGGCATGCAAATGCTAATGGGCGCAGTAGCGCTGTTCCTCGTCAGCCTGGTTAAAGGCGAGTTAAACGGATTCAGCTTCGGGCTTGTCTCGATGCGCTCCTGGCTGGCTCTCTTGTACCTCATCACGTTTGGCTCTCTGATCGGATTCGTATCTTATGGATGGCTGCTCCATAACGCCCCGATTTCGCTGGTATCTACCTATGCCTATGTCAACCCGGTGGTAGCGGTGCTGCTGGGAAGCTTGTTTGCGGATGAACCCCTGAATGGCCGTATCCTTATTGCTGCCGCGATCATTATCGGGTCCGTCGTGTTGATCAATAGCTCGCGGCATGTCCCGGTCAAAGTGAAAACCGAGCCGTTGCAGGCCGTCGCTGACGGCGATGATTAACTCTCTCTACACTTTTATGTATCCATAATCTGCGATTGTGCAGTTGGAAACACGATAACTATCAGCAAAGGAGATAAGAATGGACGCAAGAGACCTTGTGAAACAAGTCAAAGAAGACGGAGTGAAATTCATTTCACTGCAATTCACCGACGTGACCGGTTCGGTAAAAAGTGTGGATATGCCTATCAGCGGTTTGGACGGGGCGCTCGAGGATGGGGTGTGGTTCGACGGTTCCTCTGTGGAAGGCTTTGCACGCATTCAGGAAAGTGACATGCACCTGCGGCTCGACCCGGATACGTACGCCGTTCTGCCGTGGTCTTCCATCGAACGTCGTCGGGCGCGCATTTTCTGCGACATCTTCATGCCGGATGGCCGGCCGTTTGAAGGGGACCCGCGCGGAGTGCTAAAGCGATTGATGGCCAAGATCGCGGAACGCGGCTGGACCTATAACATTGGTCCCGAGCCCGAATTCTTCCTCTTCAAAGCAGGACAGAACGGACATGGCGTTCACCCCGTGCCTCATGATGTGGGCGGCTACTTTGACTTCTCCGCCTTTGACGAAGCCACGCGTGTGCGTACTGAACTGATGGAGGCCTTACGCTCCATGGGACTCGAGGTAGAGGTGGGACATCATGAAGTCGCTCTGGGCCAGCATGAGATCGATTTCCGCTTTGCAGATGCTGTGAAGGCAGCCGACAATGTTCTGACCCTGAAGTACACGGTGAAAGCGATTGCTGCTCAACATGGACTCGTAGCCTCTTTTATGCCCAAGCCTGTCTTCGGGATCAATGGCTCCGGCATGCACTGCCATCAGAGCTTGTTCGATAAGGACGGTAATAATCTGTTCTTCGATGAGAACGATGAATTTCGTATCTCGAACTGCGCCTACTCGTTCATCGCTGGTCAGCTTAAGCATGCCCGTGGACTTGCCGCACTGGTCGCTCCGACGGTCAACTCGTACAAGCGTCTGGTGCCAGGCTATGAAGCGCCGGTTTACATCGGCTGGGCGCAGCAGAACCGCTCGGCGCTGATTCGCATTCCGCGCTATACGGAAGGACGCAACAAGTCGATGCGTGCGGAGTTGCGCTTCCCCGATCCGTCATCGAATCCATATCTCGCCTTCGCCGGCATGCTCGCCGCGGCGCTGGATGGCATTGACAATGACCTCAAGCCGGCCAAGCCGTTGAATAATGTCAACCTGTATCATCTCGATTCCAAGGAACGCAAGAAGATGGGTGTCGGTGAGTTGCCCGGATCCCTGGCGGAAGCTTTGACAGAGCTGTCCAAAGATAAGGTGCTTGTGGACGCGCTCGGTCCCGTTGCGTATGAAGCCTTCAATCGTGCGAAATGGGAAGAGTGGGACGAGTACCGCATTCATGTGACGGATTATGAGATCGAACGGTATCTCGAGACGGCGTAGCTTGGTAATTAGTAATTGGTAATGGATATTAAAGATTAGAGGCTGGAGACTGACCTCCGAGGGATGATGTCCTTCGGAGGTTTTGTTTGGACATTAGTAGAGCTAGTGTTTTACGGTCCCCATTGCCAGCTCCATGATCTCATCCTTCGTTTCATAAATCCGCACAAGCTTGCCATCTTGCATTTGCAAGACACGGTCCACGTACTGGCACATGCGCAGGTCGTGGGTCACGATGATGCCGGCGCGGTTGTTTTCGTGGATGAGATTGGCAAAGGTCTCCACGACCTGGAAGGCGCGCTCGGTGTCGAGCGAGGCAGTCGGTTCGTCTGCCAAGACAACGGAGGGGTTGTGGATGAGGGCACGCGCAATCGCGACGCGTTGCTGTTGTCCGCCGGAGAGCTGGGCAGGGAGATTGTGCAACCGGTCACTGAGCCCGAGACGGGAGAGGATTTCTGCTGAACGCATGCGTCCCGCTTTATCCGCTTTACCGTTGAGGCGCAGCATGAATTCCACGTTTTCCCTGGCAGAGAGAAAGGGAATCAGGTTATTTGCCTGAAAAGTAAAACCGATCTTCTCGCGGCGCAGTTGTACACGGCGCTTGTCGTTCATCTGGGCAAGGTCCTGACCATCGACCAGCACCTGTCCGCTAGTGGGAGAAAGCAACGCGGCGAGGATGGATAGCATCGTCGTTTTACCCGATCCGCTGGGACCAACCAGCGCGACGAATTCACCAGACTTCACCTGAAAGGATACGTGATCCACGGCATTGATCGTCGTGCCATCCAGGGCAAATGTCTTGACGAGGTCCTTAACTTCGAGAGCGATTGATTCCATTCTTTATCCTAATCTCAGCGCTTTCAATGGTTCAATACGAACTGCGTAAATAATTGACACCATGCCACCCAGCGGGCCGATGAATAGCAGCAAGGCAATGGCAATCAGTGAACGAGTTCCGTTGAAGACCAACGGGATGGTGGGAGGAAATCCCAGCGAGAAGAGATATGTTAACCCACCACCGATGGCTACGCCGATGGCGGTCACGACGATGATTTGAATTACCGCTGCCCAACCGACTACCCCATTTGAAGAACCAATGGCTTTTAGCACGCCGATCTGTGGCACCTTCTGCAGGATCTGGATCTGGAAGAATCCGCCGATGACAAGTACCCCGATCAACAGTGTGAAGAAGCCCTGTGTTTGGACTGTGCCCTGCTGCGCAGAATAGCCAGGGATGTTATTGATCGTCGTTGCAATATCGGTCACTTCAATGTTAGACACATTTGCAATCAAGCGCGCTTTGACAACCTCCATTTGGGATGGATCGGCCAGCCTGACCGCGATGATGTTGGGATAGGCAGTGTCACTGTTCAAATCGGCTTCCGATTGTGGGCGGACGTTCTCCCACGTTGCGGGGGGCACAAAAATAGTCGGCTGGAAGAAATAGGATTGCCCTTCCACCATACCCACAACCTCGAGCCGGAAGAACTCATCCTCCACCCCCTGCGTGGATCGGATAATGATCTCGTCACCCACCTCGATCCCTGAGCGCAAAGCCGCGTTGCGGTCGATCACGGCTTCACGCGCCGTACCGCCGCGTAGCTCTCTGCCTTCGAGGATCGCGGGCATTCCGGGTCGACCCGCCTCCGCTCCAAGCATGGACACTTTGAGCGGCTCGTCGAGTGAAACGATCTCCGTTGAGGAGGTGTAGATTGGGCCAGCGTCTGCCACCCCGTCCACGCGGCGGATCGAGCGCGCGGTATTGGTCTCGAGCCGGCTGGAAGAGATGCTATAGTCGGACTTCTCGAGGAACACAATGAGTTGTGCGTCGAGATTAGCAACATATTGCCGGTTGCCGTTAGCAAGCCCCTCGCCGAGAGCAGCAATGAATAAAACCAGCAGGGTGATCAATGCGATCACCAGGCTTACGAGGAAGAAACGACCACGATTGCGAATGACTTCTTTGAGTGCAAGATAAAAAGCAAGGAATAAATCTTTTATGATGCTGCCTCCCATGATTTGGATTGTACCTTGATGGCTACCGGCATCCTGTGATTTTAGGTCAGGGGTGGTGCCGTTGAGGTTTAGACGAGCAATATTCCTCATATATATTCCTTTCCATTTTTGATTGTAGCTTAGTGTCAATATTTTGTCAATGTTTTGCACAGATTTACTGTATTAGGTCAGGGCTCTGAATATTTGAATTGTTCATAACTGAAATATGCCCTTGGATTGGCTCTCGAGTTTCATAAAATGTATAATGAATATCTCTAAATGAAAGTAGTGCAGTCAGGCATGGACAAAGATATCTTCATCTCCTACTCTCGCCGCGACCAGGAATTTGTCACCCGTCTTGCGTCAGACCTGGACGCGCAGGTTGCGGGCGTATGGTTCGACCAATCTACGATTCAGTTGGGACAAAAGTGGCATGATGAGATCATGGAAGGGATCCGCGAATGCAAAGCCTTTATCCTGGTCTTATCCCCCGATGCAATGGAATCGCGTTATGTGCGCGAAGAGCTCAACAAAGCGCTGGAGTTAGGCAAAACGATTTTCCCTGTCATTTACCGTTCCGCCGATTGGACAGATGAAATCGAGTCGCTCGTGAGAGAAGTCCAAACCCTCGACCTGCGCTCAGGCAGCTACACAGATAATTTCCATAAGCTTGTGGATGGCTTGATCGAGGCAGGCGCGGGAAAATCAACCGGAGAACGGCCGTTCCTGCGCCAGCCCACCAAACCCGGCCTGGATATTGTCCTCAGCAAGCTCCCTGGTTGGTCCTTCGCGTGGAGCATGGGCTGGCTGGTCTTTTGGGTTGTAGTGCTCCTTTTCTTTGGGATTCTTATTGCCAGTCAGGGGAATATGGGAAGCGATGATTTGCCTGCCTTCGCTGTGATTCTTATCGGTGGCGGCATCGGCGGCCTGATCGGAGGACTACTGGCAGGCTTCTTTACAATGCTCAGCCTGCGGCCGAACGCGCCCTCCATTTCGTGGAAGCATATGTCCCCCACCATCCGCATCTGGGGCATCAGCGGTCCGCTGGGAATGATAGTCTCTGGCGTGATCACAGCTCTCATGCTGGCAGTGGGTGCCATCTCGGCTCAGAGTGCAACCCCGGATTGCAGCGGTAGTCTAGGAGATTGTGTGGGACAGATCCTCGGCTCCGCCATCGGCGAATTCATCGGACTCGTGATCATTACATTACTTGTCTTTCTGCTCTTCGTGGTTGCGGCGTGGTTTCTCACCGGCATGTTCGCAGGCTGGCAGGTCATCCGTCACATCCGCCGGTTGGAGCCAGGCATCACGAATAGACAGGGTTGGCAGGTTTCTGCCGGCTGGGGCTGTGGAGCCATCGTCGCAGCAGTTGTGATGATGCTTCTTGTGCGAATTCTTTCCAGTCTACTGGGCTTATAGCCATTCTCTAAAAGGCTATTCAAGGGATTTTCGAAGTTGCTTCTGAACCTCTTTTCGCAACCTTGCCGGCTGTATTGAATCTGTCGTGATCTCTTTTGCCTCGACAAAACTCGCAAACCGGTTCAATCCTTTCGCGAGCGCGTTTACAAATTCAATATCCTTCACCGGCGCATCATCTTCATGCCAGAAGCCTTTGATCTCGAGCGTCATCGTCGTGCGGTCGAGCTTCAGCTCAAGACGCGCCACAAGATCATCTCCATATAAGATCGGCAGCACATAGTAACCCCAGCGGCGCTGATGCGCTGGCGTGTAGACTTCCCACTTATATTCGAAATCGAACAACTTCTTCGCCCGCCCGCGCGCACTGACAATATCTAGCGGGGAGAGAAATGTGACCTCTTCCAGCGTAGTCGTCTCTTTCGGATTCCATCCTTTAGGGATTTTCCCCTTTTCAAGCGACTCCAGCACCGGTAGATCTTCCGTCAAAACGAGATATGTATCGCGCCCTCCCTCGATTTGAACCTGCTTCGCCTTCCCCGACTCGATCCACGCCCCGATCAATTGCCTCACTTCCGTGCGCGAATAATTTTGCTGCATATCATATTGCAGGGCGGATCTGAGCACAGCTTCACGGAAGAGTCCCTTAAAGGAAATGTTTTTACGGATGAAAAAATCCTGCGCTTCCTGTGCACTGACCACATAATCGTATTCTTTTGGCGCAATATTCTCGCGAAAGTCATAGACGCGCTCGAACCCCTCACGGTGATGGATCATCAACTCACCCGAGAGCCACATATCGAACAGCGCCAGGGATGTGTCTTTACGACCGCGATAATTCCATGTTCCAATTCGATTCCCATCCAGGTTGCGATTTCCCAGCGGTCCGCGCGTTCGCAATTCCGCTCGCACCTGGTCAAACAATTCCGGGTTCGCCAGCACGAAATCCTCCACGCGCTTTTGGTGGCTGCGTCGCTGCATATGGACGCGGAAATACGGCAAATTCGACATAGGATACATTGCCAGCCAGCCGCCATAATCGAAGAACTCGCGATCCTTGTAAGCAACCTGGTAAAGATAATCGGGCTTGTAATCCAGCACGCGGCTATGCAGGACAATATCCTGACTGCGCGCTACCATATTCAACGGGTCGAGCTGCACAGCTTCACAGGTACGGATCGCTTGCGCGGTTCCCTTCTTGCCTCTCCAGCGGCGGCCGGGCCACAATCCCTGCTTGCCTAAGACAAAGCGACGGGCAGTTTGCCGGGAAGTTGTGATCATGAAACCTCACACCGCGAAGGGATTAAAGTTAGTCTCACGGTCATAGTAATCTTCATTTTCCACGCGCTTGAGCGCCCCAACGACCAGATATGTGACCGGAGTCATCAAGGCTTCCACACCGCACTTGAACAGATAATTGGTCACGGTTAACGTGAAGAACAGGCTCCACGGGAACACACCGAACGCCGAAGCAACAACGACAAATATCACTGTATCCACCAGTTGTCCAAAGATCGTACTACCGATGGTCCGTGCCCACAGCCAGCGCCCATCTGTCAGCACTTTCATCCTGGCCAGAATAAATGAATTGGTGAACTCACCTGTCAGGTAACCCGCCAGGCTTGCCAGTACAATTCCGCCCGTGCTCATCCCGCCGAGGATGGCGTTATAGGATTCATCGCCCGCGTATGCCTGCCAGGTCCCTTCACCCGGCATCACACGCACGAGCCAGAAGACAAGCGCGCTCAGCGCCAGGCAGGCAAACCCAGCCCAGATCACACGCCGCGAGCGTTTATAACCGTACACCTCTGTGAGCACATCGCCAAAGATATAACTGATCGGGAACAGGATAGTGCCGGCATCGAACGCCATCGGCAGGCCGAAGAGGCTGAAACCCCAGTCCACGATTTTGGCGGAAGAGGCGATATTGCTCACCACAAGAACCGTCACAAAGACGGCCATGATCAAGTCAAAGAAGCGATATTGTTTCATACTAGAGCAGGTTGACGCGATCCCCTCGCGTGGACGGGACAGAGATGACCAGAAAATGTACCTCGGCACTGGACTGATTTTGGAACTGATGCTTAACCTTGGGCGCGATCTCCAATCCATCCCCTTTTCGCAAAACTTCCTGCCGATCTTCGAAGACCATTGTCCCTTCGCCTTCTAGGATATAAAAGAATTGACGCGCGACGTTGTGATAATGCAGCACCTCGGCGCCGCCAGCCGGGACGCGCTCCTGGATGACGCTGATATCGTCACGTTTGAGCAAATGCCAGCCTTCGGAGTCCTCACCCCAGATGTAGTGTTCAGCATTTTCAGTGGAAACGGCCATACCCACAAGGCTCCTTGCTCTATTGAGAATGTAACAAATTTTCGGAAACGTTCCAATTTTAGCACGGGTATTCTAGGAAAGAGATCCGTTTGTTTGCCAGTACCCCATTAGAGACCAGGATCACGAAGCTGATACAAGATTAGCTTTTTCGATCATCCGGCAAAAGGAACACAAATCGTCTGTGGAAGTGGGCTGGCCGCATTTCGGGCAGGCATGCAGATGGGCGCGTTCCGGATTTTTTTCTATAAACAGATCCCCGCGTTTACGCGCTTCCAGAAATCGCAAATAAAAAGTCAGTTTTGCGCCCGGGCGAGTGGTTTCAAGCTGATTGAGCAGCTCTTTGTAA